>JAAFIA010000050.1 GCA_013298545.1 Bacteroidota bacterium
AATTAAGCGCGACATAACAATGATGGTTTGGCGGTTGAGGAAGAGAAAAATACCAAAAGCGAGTGTATAGCCGATTATTTCCAAACACATAATCAACAATTCGTGGCGTACCACATCGCCGCTCGTACCTAATTTCATGGCATTGACGACATAATCCACGCCATCGCCAACCATTTCTACGGGCTTGAGCGAGAAGTAAGTAGAGATGCTGATAAAAAGTAAACCTGAAAAAAAACGTAAGCGGTATTTCCAGAAAAAACGGTTGAGGTAAGCAAGTGCTTTCACGATTCTTGAGCGGCAATCGAGGAACGGGAGTGATTGTTTTTTGGCTGCTGAATAAAAACAGCTACTTTTGCACCGCCGATTCGAAAGAGACGGCACAAATTTAAGCAATTCATCAGGCATAAATCTTCTTAACCGCCAAATAAATATGACGGCCAACGAAACAAAAGCCACGACTAACGGCCCATTGAGCCAAATGTCGTTGAACGACCACGAGCAAGTGGTGTTTTGTAACGATAATACAACGGGCTTAAAAGCCATTATCGCCATTCACAACACAACGCTCGGGCCTGCGCTCGGCGGTACACGTATGTGGTCGTATGCTTCGGAAGGCGAAGCGCTGCACGATGTCTTGCGTCTTTCGCGCGGCATGAGTTACAAAGCTGCTGTTGCTGGTCTCAACCTCGGCGGCGGAAAAGCCGTCATCATTGGCGATGCCCGCAAAGAAAAAACAGAAGCCCTCATGCGTCGTTTCGGAAAATTTGTCAATAGCCTTGGTGGAAAATACATTACCGCCGAAGATGTTGGTATTTCTACCCGCGACATGGAACAGGTGTTCATGGAAACCAAACACGTTACCGGAATTCCTGAAGCCCTTGGTGGTAGCGGCGATCCTTCGCCAGTTACTGCTTATGGTGTTTACATGGGCATGAAAGCTTCTGCGAAAGAACGTTGGGGAAATGATAGCCTTGCTGGAAAGAAAATTGTGGTTCAAGGTGTTGGCCATGTTGGTTCTTACCTCGTCGATCATTTGGTGAAAGAAGAAGCTAAAGTTTGGATCAACGATATATACGAAGATCGTATTCAAGCCATCAAAACAAAACATGCTTCTGTTGAAGTTGTTGCTGGCGATGCGCTGTATGATTTAGATATGGATATTTACGCGCCTTGCGCATTGGGTGGAACATTGAACGATGAATCGCTCAACCGCCTGAAATGCTCCATTATCTGCGGTGCTGCAAACAACCAATTGGCAAACGAATCGGTTCACGGCGAAATCGTCATGAAAAAAGGATTGATCTATGCTCCAGATTATGTTGTGAATGCAGGTGGTTTGATCAATGTTTATTCTGAAGTTGCTGGATTTGGCCGCGATTACGCCAATTTACAAGCTGAAAATATCTACAATACAACCTTGCGCATTTTTGAACTGGCGAAGAGTGGAAATATTCCTACTTACCTCGCAGCAAACCGACTTGCCGAAGAACGCATTCAATCCATTGCACACATTCGCAAATCGCGCTAATCCGTTTTTGTTTTAACAACACGTTCTTTTTATCATGCTCAACAGAAGGTATCTTCGAATTAAAGCAATGCAGGCATTATATGCCTTTTTCCAACTCGGCGACGAAGATATGCCACGTGCAGAACGTGAGCTGATGCGTAGCATTGATAAAACGTACGAACTATATTTATTCATTCTCTTATTTTTCGATGAACTTGGTCGTCGTGCAGGAACACGCATCGAAGACAACCGCAATAAATTTTTGCCAACCAGCGAAGATTTAGATCCTAACCTGCGCTTTGTCAATAACCGACTCATCAAACAACTTGCCGCCGACCCACGCCTCAAACGCGAAGCCGAAGTTCGTAAACTCAACTGGCAAAGCGATGCCGAACTGGATTTGATTCGCAACGTATGGAATAAAGTTCGGGCTTGGGATGCTTACAAAATATACATGAGTGCTGAAACCGATTCGTTTGTTCAGGATCGCGAGTTTGTGATCGATCTTTTCCGCAAATACATGGCTGATGACGAAGATTTTGAGTTGTACATCGAAGAACGTAACATGCACTGGCCCGGCGATATGAACATGGCTGTTGCTCCGGCAATCATCAAAACACTCGAAAGCTTTGGCGAAAATCAATCGCTTGAACTCATGCCGCTTTTCAAAGATGCTGACGACGATAAACGCTTTGTGGTGGATTTGTTTCGCAAAACAATTGTAAACAACGAAGAAAACGAAAAACGTATTTCTGAAAAAACAACCAATTGGGAAGTAGATCGCATTGCGGCTATGGATGTGTTGCTCATGAAAATGGCGCAAACCGAATTGATTCATTTTTCGAGCATTCCCGTAAAAGTTACCCTCAACGAATACATCGAAATTTCTAAAACATACAGCACGCCCAAAAGCCGTCAGTTTATCAACGGAATCCTCGACAAAATTGTGATCGACTTTAAAAAAGACGGTACGATGACGAAAACTGGTCGCGGACTGATGGAATAATCAGGAATACTGGTAATTTTGTGTTATTCAAACTCTAACAAACGATGAAAACGATTTCTGTTTTACTAATCGCACTTAGCATTTCGCTTGGACTGACCAACTGCCGTCCCAAACAACAACAACCGATCAGTACCGATATGGTTGATATTGGTGGAAAGAAACCTCCGGTAATGACCTTCACCGAAGGGCTTCATGATTTTGGAAAAATTACGCAAGGAGAACATGTAAAATATGCTTTCAAATTTAAAAATACGGGCGGCGAGAATTTGGTCATCACAAACGCACACGGTAGCTGCGGCTGCACCATTCCCAAATACCCAACACAACCCATTGCTCCTGGCGACGAAGGCATCATTGACGTGGAGTTTAACAGCGAAGGCAAAAGCGGTCCACAAGACAAACAAGTTACGCTTACAACCAATTGCGAACCCAATACACAAACCATTAGCATCAAGGCAGAAGTTCTTGTTCCCAAAACCGATGCCGCTTCCGATTCTCATTAATTCTAATTTCTAAACCAAACACATGGATTTCAATTCAATTCTTCTTCAAGCCCCAGCAGCTGGCGGTGGCAATAGTATGATGTCAACGATCTTAATGGTCGTGATGATGGTCGGTGTATTTTATTTTCTGATGTATCGCCCGCAACAGAAGAAACAAAAAGAGCAAGCCAATTTTTTAAATGAAATTAAAAAAGGCGATAAAATTGTAACGATTGGTGGTATTGTTGCCAAAGTTCTTGAAGTGCGCGAAAAAACGTATATCATCGAAACAGAAGGTGGCAAATTGCAAATTTTGCGTTCAGCTATCTCACTCGAAAATTCACGCACGCTGAAAGCAGAATCTGAAAACGATTCTTCTAAAGCATAAGCCTGAAGCAGCATGACTGCAACAGTAAAAAATAAACGCGGCGGTTCGGAAACAAGTTTCATTGTTCCGAACCGCCGCGTTTCTACATTTCTCGTTTGCCTTGCTATTGCCACACTCTTCTGGTTTCTCAACATGCTTACCAAATCGTACACCACCACCATGCGTGTACCCGTGATGTACGAGCATGCGCCCGGCGACAGATTAATTGCTGTTGAATTGCCCGACTCTGCTGATGCTGATATTCGCGCTTCTGGATTTACGTTACTGGCGTGTAAACTTTGGCGCAAACCCGGAACCATTACACTCGATTTACGCGAAGCACGCATCATCAACGGTACCGCCGATTATGCACTTGCCGTAAACCGCCAAAACGAACAATCGACGAAACAACTTGGGCACGGATTGCGCCTGTTGCGTTTACGTCCAGATACCATCATCCTCACGTATTCGGGCAAAGTATCCAAACGCGTTCCTGTACGCCCCAAAATTTTAGTCAACTGCGCCCCTGCCTTCCGCCTTGGCGATAGCATTCGCACCAATCCTGCTTGGATTACCATTACAGGCGCAGAAGCCATTGTACAGAAGATTGATTTTGTCGAAACCGAATCGCGTACCTATACCGATCTCGATCACGACATCAACGAAAATTTAGCAATTGTCCGTAGTGGCGAACTTGAACAAGTTGATCTTTCTTCTTCAACAGTTCAGCTATCCATTCCTGTTGGTCGTTATACCGAAGGAAAAATGAGTGTTCCGGTCGAATTAGAAAATGTTCCATCCAATGTGGTCTTACGCACCTTCCCCGATAAAGTTGATGTCCTTTTTCAGATTCCGGTAGAATCGTTCTCCAGTATTCGTCCTGAAATGTTTCGCGTTGTGATTGACTACAATCAACTGGGAACAGAAACAACTGCTCGTCTCGAATTGAAACGACAGCCCTTGCAGGTAAGAAATATCAGAATCGTTCCCGAGCGCGTTGAATTTATCATCCGCAAATAAGTTGCGATGATACATTTCCGATCACGTTAAATCGGAGAACCAATCACAAAAAATCTACGCCGTTTTTTCCTCCCAAATCTGGACGAGGTGAACAATCGTTTGCACGGCTTTCTCCATATCCTGAACAGAAACCCATTCGTGGCGCGAATGAAAAGCATGTTCGCCCGCATAGATATTTGGACAAGGCAAGCCCATAAACGACAATCGCGATCCGTCAGTACCACCGCGAATACTTGAACGCACAGGCGTAACATCTGTACGGCGAATGGCTTCCAAAGCATATTCTACAACCTGCGGATGTTGTGCCAATACATTTTTCATGTTGCGGTATTGTTCACGTACTTCCAAAGTATAGCTTGAATTTGGAAATCCAAGCATGACTTTTTTGGCCAGATCATCAAGCAGCACAGCTTTTTCTTTCAAGCCTTGATCGTTAAAATCGCGGATGATGAAATTGATTGCAGCTTGTTCCAATGTTCCAGCAACAGAAGTTGGGTGAACAAATCCTTCCATGCCTTCTGTACTTTCTGGCGAACAGGTTGTTGTAGGAAGTTGTGCTAAAATATGTCCGGCAATTTTCAAGGCATTTTCCATTTTACCTTTTGCAAAACCGGGATGCGTGCTAACACCATGAATGGTGAGCGTAGCACCATCAGCCGAAAATGTTTCATCTTCGATATGCCCCAAGGTTTCGCCATCCATGGTGTAACCAAAATCAGCACCTAATTTTTGCATATCGACTTTGTCCACACCACGCCCAATTTCTTCGTCGGGAGTAAAAAGGATGCGAATTTTTCCGTGTTTAATTTCAGGATGTTGCATCAAGTAATGCGCTGCATCCATAATTTCAGCAACACCCGCTTTATTGTCGGCACCAAGTAAGGTTGTGCCATCAGCGGTAACAATATCGTTACCCATTTGATCGAGCAAAGCAGGATGATCTTTGGTGCGAATGACTTGCGTAGCATCGGCGGGCAAAACCAAATCTGTTCCTTGGTAATTCTTATGTACCATTGGTTTTACGTTTTTCCCGCTACAATCGGGCGAAGTATCCATGTGCGAGCAAAAGCAAATAACCGGAATGGCTTTATCACTTGTTGCCGGAATTGTGGCATATACATACCCATGCGCGTCGAGGTGCGCGTCGGAAATACCCATCGCCAATAATTCCTCTACCAACACACGTCCTAAATCTTTTTGTTTTTCAGTCGAAGGACAGGTTGGCGAATTGGGATCAGATTGTGTATCAATTTGGACATAGCGCAAAAATCGCTCGGTAACGGTATGGTTGATGTTCATGGTAAATCGTTTTTTGAAAAGTGGTGTAAAGATAATTTGCGTGCGCCAAAGAAGCTGTCTAAATTTTATAATTTCAGATGATTTTTAATTTCTTGATGTCATCTACTCTTTAAAAGCAAGCTATTCAACCGCAAAGGCCGCAGAGGTTTACGCAAAGAACGCAAAGTTTTTTATTGTTATTTTTTAACTGCTGCAAAGGCCGCTAAGTTTTCAATTTATGGGCTTTGTGGGCTTTGCGTCTTCTTTGCGCTCTTTGCGGTTTTTAAAACACCTCTAGTTATAAAGATGCGTGAACTAAGAAGCTGTCTAAAATCAGTTTTTTTGTTTTAAAAAGTCGATCAGTTTAGCGAGGGCACGTGCGCGATGGCTTACGCTATTTTTTTCGTCGGCTGACATTTCAGCAAAACTACGATCAAATCCATCGGGCATAAAAATCGGGTCGTAACCAAATCCGCCAAGGCCGCGTTTTTCGTGAAGAATTGTGCCGCTCACACTTCCTTCAAAAAGCAATTCTTGCGATTCGTCCACCCAAGCAATAACGGTACGAAATTGTGCGCGACGATCTGTTTGTGTTCCGAGTTCGGTCAACACTTTTTGCATGTTTTGATCGGCGTTTCGTTCTTTGCCAGCATACATCGCGGAATAAACGCCCGGCGCACCAGCAAGCTCCAAAATTTCTAATCCCGTATCGTCGGCGAAACATGATTTTCCTGTTTGCTGAAAAACAAAGCGCGCTTTCTGAAGTGCATTTTCATCGAGTGTTGTACCAGTCTCGGCGAGTTCATCCACAATACCATTTTCGAGTAATCCTTCGAGCGTGAATTGTGGCGGCAAGAGGCTCGCAATTTCTTTTATTTTGTTTGCGTTTTGGCTCGCAAAAATGAGTTTGTGCATGGCATGAAGGTAAGAAAATAGAAAAGTGAAAAGTAGGTTCTTTAGATAAAATAAATAGCGTTAAAAAAGAGTTGATTTACAAAACTTCTTACCTTTGTAAAGCACATCGGTAATATGTGTTTTTATGAAACCTGTCCGCTTACAGCATCATGGTTTTCGACCTCAAAATAACGGCACTGATCCGCATCATCCGTTGATTTTTTCTTCTGAAACATTTATTCATCCTGCTCTTCGAACGAATGGCAGGATTTTTTTTATTCAAAAAAAACACATCATGAAAAACGTATTGCTTCTAGGCATGCTGCTGTTGTTTAGCGGATGCCTCAAAAACCAATGGGAAGAACGTCTTGAAAACGGCGATGTTGATTTTGATTCCCAAACAGAAACGACACCAACAAATACTAGCGGATCGCCTGTTAGTAAAAGCACTTACACACCAGCAGTTGTTGATGGCAAAACGATAGATGGTAAAGCTTTGTTTAAAGTAAATTGTACTTCTTGCCATAGCGCATCAACTAAAAGGACAACGGGACCAGGACTGCAAGGTGTTTTGAGTCGCATTCCTGGAGGAGATTGGAAATACAACTGGGTGCGTAATTCAACCAAACTGATCGAATCTGGCGATGCATACGCCAATAAAATTTTCAATGATTACAACAAAAGTATCATGACGCCATTTCCGGCTTTATCCAATGCTGAAATAGATGAAATATTGCGTTATGCCGATGGTGGGCAATGATTTATTCTTCGGATATTGCAGTACAATTTGAACGACTCAGAACATCTTTTTTATGAAAATTATTTGCATTGGCCGCAATTATGCCGAGCATGCCAAAGAAATGAATCAACCTGTTCCTACCGAACCTGTTGTTTTTTTGAAACCTGAAACGGCTGTCATCAAAGACAATCAACCCTTTTGGTACCCTGAATTTTCGCAAGATATTCACCATGAAGTGGAATTGATTATTCGGATTACGAAACTTGGTCGTTACATAGCGCCGGAATTTGCTTCGCGTTATTACGATGAAATTGGTATTGGCATTGATTTTACGGCGCGCGATATTCAAGCACAATGCAAAGCCAAAGGTTTGCCTTGGGAAAAAGCAAAAGCGTTTGATGGTTCTGCGCCGGTTGGAACATTTTTCCCGAAAACAAAATTTGCAGACTTGAATGCTATTGGTTTTCATCTCGATGTGAATGGCAAAACGGTTCAGCGCGGCAATACGAAAGATTTGCTTTTTACGTTTGATCAATTGGTAAGTCATGTATCGCAATACTTCACACTCAAATCGGGCGATTATATTTTTACAGGAACGCCTGAAGGTGTTGGCCCAGTTCATCGTGGCGATCGGTTGACGGCTTATCTCGAAAACGAAAAAGCCTTAGATTTTGAAGTAAAATGAGGCCTCGCTCCTATTTGTTTTTGCTGGTTGTTTTTGTGTCTGGATGGATGAGTTTTTGCTCATCTGGAACACGTCATGACACACCGCTTCAAAAACCCAAACAGGATAAAGACACCGCGTTGCTTGCAGCCGATTCATCAAACAACAATCCGCTTGCTCCCTTTTTCGACACCCTCTTAACCAATGGTTTTGATTTTCCGTTTGGTGATGGCGACGGCGGCGGGACTTACACTTCTGGTGATGGAAAAAAATTTACGGGTTGGTATATTGCCACGCATACAGGCGAAAATTATTCGCTAGGTGTGCATACGGGCGAAGATTGGAACGGAAATGGCGGCGGCAATACCGATCTTGGACAACCCGTTTATGCCGTTGCGCGTGGGCGCGTGCTTGCGTCCGAAGATTTTGGTGCGCCTTGGGGAAATGTCATTTTAATCGAACATCACTACCTCGAAAATGGTGCACCGAAAATCGTGTATTCACTTTATGCGCATTTAGAAAAACGGTTGGTCGAAAAAGGGATTGTTATCAATCGGCGGCAGCAACTGGGAACCATCGGAACTGGTGGTGGTGCATATCCCGCTCATTTGCATTTAGAAATTCGGATGGCAAATATGAAGGATTACGAAACAACGTATTGGCCTTCTAATTTCAACAAGGATAGCAAATGGGTTTTGGAACATTATGAAGAACCATCGAAATTTATTCGGGCGCATCGCAGTACACTTGTTCCGGCTAAAGCAGAAAAAATACTGATCGCGTTTAAAAATAAGTATCGTATGTATTTGTATGTAAATGGTTCGCTCAAAAAAACGTACATCATCGGACTTGGTCAAGAACCTATTGGCCACAAGCAACAACAAGGCGATAATAGAACGCCGGAAGGCGAATATAAAATCATACAAAAATCGCGTGGGCCGTTTGAAGGTGCTTATGGTGCGTATCTCGGTGTGGCTTGGATGCGGTTAAACTATCCGAATAATTTTGATGCGGCTATTGGTTTGCAAAAAAAATGGATCACGCAAGCACAACACGATGTGATTGTGAATGCAAACAAAGCAGGTAAAGAACCATTAAAAACCACCAAACTGGGCGGTGGTATTGGCATTCATGGTTGGGCGGGCAACTGGCCTGGCAACGACAAGCAAGATTTAACGTGGGGCTGTATCAGTTTACAGAATACCAAACTGGATGATTTGTACAAAGAAGTAGATGTGGGTACAAAAATTTTAATTCGTCCCTAATTCGTTTGTTGGTTGCGGTTGCGGTATAAATTTTCCTGAACGGCTTCTACCATTTTCACGGGGTCTAGCTCATCGTTGATGAACAAGGCGATGTTCTCTGCTTGCTCTAACGGACTTGCAATGACATCGGTGTAATTGACATACATCACTTCGACATGTGGTTGCGCTTTGATCCATGCGATGGCTTTTTCGCTTTGCTTGTGCATGGCATCGGCCATTGTTACTGGAAACACTTTTTGTGTAACGGCTTTTTGTTGCCCAATCATTTTTTGTTGTGAGCTGATTACTTCGTTCAGATCGCGTTGCATATACATGATTTTGTAGCGGAATGTTTGCGGCAAAAACTGCAACAATGGAGCAACAACTTTCAAGGCTTTTCCAGAAGCGTTTTTCACCCATGAATTGTCTTGGTGAATACGTTTCACACGATCGTCTTCTAAATAACCATGCGGATTATTTTCATCTTTCACGCGGAGATTATCGGTCATAATTTCAAGACCACCTGCGCGAAGCATTTGCATCATCATGGAAGTACCAGAACGCGGCAATCCAGAAACGATATAAATTGTTCCGCGAATATTTTGTGCTACGAAGGTTTGATGGTAGGCCGCTTTTTCGGGTTGATTCAATTTGTTTTTATACAAATCGGCAAGCCAAGTATGTGCGCGTCTTGCTCCTGGCATTTGTGCAACGCAAACAGAAAAAGCGTGTGCGGCGCGTTCGTAATCGCCCGTTTTATAGAGTGCTTCGCCAAGATGATAATGTGCGCCTGGAAACTGAAACAATAAACCAACTGCATTCAATGCTTCGTCGATGGCAATTTCAAATTTGTCTTGTCGTAAAGCGGCCAAGGCCAATCCATGATGCGCACGTGCATTTTCAGAATCGATGGCAAGCGCGCGTATGTATGCACGTTCGGCATCATGCCAATTGCGCGTAGCAATATAAACTTGTCCGATGAGCATGTGCAGGCCGGGCAAATGTGCAACTGAATTTTCAGCTTTGCGCAAAAACTCCAATGCACGTCGCGGTTTATTTTCCGAAAACAAAATTGAGCCTTCTAAAAAATCGAGTTGCGGCATGTTGCGCGCTTGTCGGTCGAGCTTTCTTAACGCATCGACAATCCGGCGTGTATCAGCAGTTCGGTTTAGTTGTTGGTAGGCAAACGCGAGACGTAAGCCATACCGAAATGTGTCGGGCGCAGCGGCATATAATTCTTCCAAGATAGGAACCGCTTGTTCTACTCTTCGTGTGGAAAGAAAAACACGAGCGAGGTAAAAGCGGCTTTCGCGACGCACACGTTCGCCCGCTTCGGTATCGTTTTCGTCCAATGCTTCGATATAACCCAAATCGACGAGTTGTTTTAATGCTTCTTGTGCCGCCCACGGATCTTCGCGCAATTCGCCAGCGTGTTGTCCATCGCTTCCAGCAATACTTTCCCACGAATCAATAAATTCGACAGGACGTATTTCTTCGAGAATTTCGGCATGTGCTTGGCCGTCCATATCGCGGCCCACTGGCAACCCGAAGAGGTGTAAAATAGTTGGTGTAATGTTGAGCAGTGTTGCACCAAAAACACGTTCGTCTTTTTTAATGGCTGGACCACTGACACAGAAAATACCGTAAGGCGCATGTTCTAATGCAGGAGCAGCGGGATCATCGGGCAATGCGCGTGGACGCAAATGATCGGAATGGAACCCATGATCGGAGACGAGTACAAACGTTGCATCGGGGCCAGCCAATTCCATGAGGCGTTCGAGCATCATGTCGTGAAAACGATAAGCCGAATTGATGACGTTTTTGTACAATTCATATTGTTCGGCATTGGCATCTTCCATTTTGGGTGGATGAAACCGCATAAACGTATGGCTAAACAAATCGATTTCGTTGAGGTAAAGGGCGAGGAATTCCCATTCTTGGTTTTGAAGAATCCAAGTTGCAGCAGCATGCAAACTCGATCCGTTTGCGAGTAATGCGGCAATGCTAGCAAGTGATTTATCTTTTTCTTGATCGATTTTTATAGCCTCTGGAACAAATGGAATGAGGTGCGCAAAAGATAATTCGCCCGGATGAACACGTAGTTGCGCAAGTGTATCTTCGAGCGATTTGGGGTGGATGCAATTTTCTGTTAGCGGCCAAGGTTCGTTGACGGAAGCGCGTGGTTTGGCAAACTGGTTGGAGACATAAACGCCGTCGATCGGTTCTGCGGGATGGCTGGGCCACCAGCCCACGACATGCGATTTGATGTTATTTTGTGCGAGGATATTCCAAATGGCTTTGACATTGCGGGAAGTAACGGAAACAGGTCTTACTTTTCCGGTATTGGGGTCGGGTTCTGCAAAGCCCAGAATGCCGTGTTTATCGGCGGTTTTACCAGTAGCAATGGATGTCCAAAGCATGGGCGAGAGTGGCGGATCGAGGGTGGCGATATTTCCCATCACCCCATTTTCGATCAGGCGTTTGAGGGCGGGCATCTGGCCAGAATCGAGGAGTGGGTGAATGATTTTCCAATCAGCGGCATCCCAACCGAGGAGAATGAGTTTTTTAGCTTTTCGGTTCATCGGGTAGCGGTTTTGGCGGATTTTGACTTAGCCATTCGGCACGTTTTTTCCGCCATTGCAGGAGGCCTTCGGCACCAAGCGCAAGCAGGCCCAATGAGCCTTCTAGTGGCACTTCATAGGTCTTTGGGGGTAGGTTTTCAGCCTTGTTATTCGAAGGATCAGACATGGGGCAAAGATACTCGCACGAAGCAGAGAATAGAATTTTTGAATTGGTGAAATAATTTTTTTCATAAAAAATGAACAGTCGTACTAATTTCCTCTTATCTTGCACAAATTATTTACCAACAACAGTTCAATTACAATGAAAACAGGAACAATTAAATTCTTTAATGCAACCAAAGGTTATGGTTTCATTACAGATGATGAGTCGAAATCAGAAGTTTTCGTTCACATCACAGGTCTTATTGATCAACCGGTTAACACAGGCGACAAAGTAACCTATGAAATAATCGAAGGTCGTAAAGGACAAAATGCAGTCAACGTCAAGAAAGCTTCTTGATTACTGTCTGTATAGATTAAAAAATCCCGCAAAGAATGCGGGATTTTTTTTGCCTTGTTGTTGGTAGTTATTCAAAATTAGTCGTGTACGTTTTTCGGTGCAATGTAAAATGGTAGGAGTCCAAAAATTTACCATTGAAAAAAAAGTTTTGTTTGAAATGGGCTTCTTGCACAAATTTATTTTTGAGCAACAATTGGTTTGATGGATGATTTTCGGGATCGGTGATGGCTTCGAGTGTATGTAGGTTCATTTGGTTGAATCCAAATTTCAAAACTGCTTCGATAGCTTCCTGCATCATTCCTTGTCGTTGAAATTGCGGGAGCAGCATATAACCGATTTCGGCGCGGCGGTGTTCACTTTTGTAGTTAAATATTCCGATCGATCCGATGAGTTGATTTTTTTCGGGTAGAATAATTCCCCACCAAATTCCTGTTTCATTTAGCAATAAGGAATCGAGCATTTCGATGACAGGAATAACGTCATTGGGTTCTTTTGCGGGGGGGCGGGGTACAAAACGCATGGCTTCTTCATTTGAACGAAGTAGAAAAAAATCATGCAGGTATTCATTCGTAGGTTTGCGAAGCAGTAAACGTTTTGTCTTTAGTTCTGTAAAGGGTAGAAAAGGATTTTTGTGCATGGCTGAAGTGCTAATTTAATTTCCATTCTGCTTCTGGGATTTCAACTTTTAACGCTTCTAAAAACAACCGATCGGGCTTTACTTTTATGCGGCGCGAGGGCAAATCGACTTTTACATTTTCAACAGTATCGTAAATACTGAAACGCAGTTGGCATTGGCCAGGATATTTAGCAACAAGGCCATTCATGCGATTGATGAGTTCATCGTTTACACTAGCGAGCGGAATGGAGAGTGTTACTTGTTTGGCTTTTTTATCGAGTGCTTCACTCAACAATTCCATACTGGCAATTTTCAATTCAAGATTTTCGGCATTTCCAAAACGTTCTTGTACGCGTCCTTTGATGATGACAAACAATCCGGCGGTTAGAATGAAGGATTTGAATTTCACATAATCATCGCCAAAGAGTGCAAACTCGAATGAGTCGGAATAATCTTCTAGGTAAAACGTACCAAAAGGTTTTCCCATTTTGGTCATTTTATGTTGAACGCTGGTAATCATTCCACCGACCGTTAATTCGCGGTTTCTATTTTTGGGCAGGTCTTTGAGTTCGGAAACGGGATGTGTTGTAAAGGCATCCATTTCGATGCGGTAATCGTCGAGTGGATGGCCAGAAATATAAATTCCGACAACATCTTTTTCGAAGCGTAATTTTTCAAGTGTTCCCCATGTTTCGGTTTGTGGAATGGTTGGAAGCGGCATTTCGATATCGTCGCCGCCCATATCAAAGAGTGAAACTTGGGAAGAGTTTTTATTTTCTTGGTGGGCTTGTCCGTATCGAATAATTTTTTCTAAAAAAGTGGAAGATCCTTCACCATTTTCGGGTCTAAAAAATACGGCACGGTGCATTTCGGAGAATGAATCAAAAGCGCCGGCATAAACGAGGTTTTCGAATGTTTTTCGGTTTGCTGCGCGGAGGTTGACGCGTTGAACGAGGTCGAAGATATTCTTGTAATTTCCATTGGCACGTTCTTCGATCATGGTTTGAACAGCATTCTCCCCTACTCCTTTAATGGCAGCAAGTCCGAAACGAATTTGGCCTTGTTGATTGACTGAAAAATGCATCATGGATTCGTTGATATCTGGGCCAAGAACAGGAATACCAATGCGTTTGGATTCTTCCATGAAGAATGTAATTTTATCGATGTTGCTCAGGTTGTGCGTAAGTACCGAAGCCATGTATTCGGCTGGATAATGCGCTTTGAGGTAAGCTGTTTGGTAGGCAACAAACGCATAACAAGTTGAGTGCGATTTGTTGAATGCATATTGCGCAAATGCTTCCCAGTCTGTCCAGACTTTTTCGCAGACTTTGGTATCTAAATTTTTTGCTTTCGCCCCCTCCATGAATTTGCCTTTCATTTTATCGAGCGTAGCGCGGTCTTTTTTGCCCATTGCTTTGCGGAGTACATCGGCATCGCCTTTGGAGAATCCAGCTAGTTTTTGGGAGAGCAACATGACCTGTTCTTGATAGACGGTAATACCGTATGTATCGTTGAGGTATTCTTCCATTTCTGGAAGGTCGTAGGTAATGGGTTCTCGTCCGTGCTTACGCGCGATGAAGTTTGGGATGTATTCGAGCGGGCCTGGGCGATAGAGAGCGTTCATGGCAATCAGGTCTTCGAATTTATCGGGTTTGAGTTCGCGTAGGTATTTTTGCATACCAGCAGACTCAAATTGGAATGTTCCGTTTGTTTCGGCGCGTTGATAGAGTTCGAATGTTTTTTGGTCGTTGAGCGGAATTTCATCGATTGAAATCGAAATGCCATGATTTTCTTTAATCATAACAAGTGCATCGCGAATGATGGTGAGGGTTTTTAAGCCCAGAAAGTCCATTTTAATGACGCCAGCATCTTCGATTACTTTACCGTCGTATTGGGTAATTAAGAGCGTACTTTCTTTTGATGTTGCAACGGGAATAATTTCGGTGAGGTCTTTAGGGGCGATGATAATTCCGGCGGCGTGAATGCCTGTACCGCGCACCGATCCTTCTAGGACAAGGGCTTCTTTGAGGACACGTGCGGGCAAATCATTTCCTTTGAGAACTTCGCGAAGTTTTTTGACGTTTTCTAATTCGTCGCCGCCCAATCCTTCTTTTTCTTTTAGACTTTTCTCGCCATCGATTGGTGCGGTCAGCACGCGATTGAGTTCGATACCGGGCCGTTCGGGGACCATTTTGGCGAGGTAGTTGGATTGATCGAGTGGCAAATCCATGACGCGCGCCACATCTTTGATGGACATTTTGGCGGCCATTGTTCCGTATGTAACAATTTGCGCAACTTGATTTTGTCCGTATTTCTCAACAACGTAGTCAATTACTTTTTGCCGTCCTTCATCATCAAAATCGGTATCAATATCGGGCATTGATTTACGATCTGGATTGAGAAAACGTTCGAAGAGGAGGTTGTACTTGATGGGATCGATGTTTGTGATACCAATGCAATAGGCCACAGCCGATCCAGCCGCGGAACCCCGTCCAGGACCAATGAGAACACCAATATCTCTTCCGTGATTGATGAAATCTTGGACAATGAGGAAATAGCCAGCAAAGCCCATTGTTCGGATGGTGAACAATTCAAAGTCGAGTCGTTCTTTGACTTCTGGGGCAATGTCGGTATATCTTTTTTTTGCGCCTTCGTAGGTGAGGTGATAGAGGTATGCGTCTTGGTCATCGAACCCTACAGGAATTTTGTAATGCGGGAGTAAAATATCCTGCTTGAGTTTGAGTGGCTCTATCTTGCTTACAATTTCGTTTGTATTGTCAATGGCTTGAGGAAGATCGCTGAAGAGTTCGGTCATCTCTTCGGTTGTTTTGAAATAGAATTGATCGTTCCAGAAAGCGAAGCGTTTACCTTTCATGGATTCGTCTTCGCCGAATTCTTTCATGGTTGGGGTGCTTTGCTTTTCGCCGGTGTTGATACAGAGCAAAATATCGTGAGCATTATAATCTTCGACATCGACATAATGTGAGTCGTTTGATGCGATTACTTTGACATTGTATTTAGCAGCAAAACGAAGGAGGACTTCGTTAACTTTATTTTGATCTGGGATATCGTGTCGTTGAAGTTCGATGTAGTAATCTTCGCCAAAGATATCGAGCCACCATTTGAATTCTTTTTCGCCTTCGGCTTCGCCTTTGCGAAGGATGACGCGTGGAACGGAAGCGCCGAGACAGCACGTTGTGGCAATTAAACCTTTGTGGTATTTCTCAACAAGTTCTTTATCGATTCTGGGGTATTTTCCGTAGATACCTTCGATGTAGCCGAGCGAGCAGAGCTTGATGAGATTACGGTATCCTTCTGGATTTTTAGCGAGAAAAAGTTGATGAAAGCGTTGGTCGCGTTCGTCGCGAGTGAATTGTCGTTTATGGCGATCTTCGACGAGGTAGAATTCGCAACCGACAATTGGTTTAATTTTATTGGGGTTTTCGGGGGTGTTGTACTTTGAGGCTTCGGCAACAAATTTGAATGCGCCGAACATGTTTCCATGGTCGGTAATCGCAATAGCGGGCATATTGTCTTTCGTGGCCTTTTTGTAGAGGTCGGAAATACTTGCTGCACCATCAAGTAGTGAGAATTGAGTATGGACGTGGAGGTGTGAAAACTGCATAATTCGGAAAGATTCGGGATTTAAAATTACAAGAAAGAAGGCGGAGAAAGGCAAAAAAAGATGCGCTGTTATCAACTAGAAAAGGGCTGAAAATCAGGTTGTTTGGGGAGTTGTTGAAATGTTTTTGGGGGAAGTTGAGGGAAAGACTTGATTTTTAGAGAAATAAAAATTAATTTTGGGTTTAAATAATGGGGTATTTATGAGAATAAACAATATAATTAATAAAGAAAAATACGAAATAGATCCATTACCATTATGTAGAACTATTAGTTTTAGCGAAGCAGAAGAAACACTTCTAGCCGGAAAGACAACATGTAACGAATACTTTTTCCCAAGTTGGTTCGAGCCTAAGGAAAGCTCGGAGAGGCGGATGCATAAAAAATATAAAATGACGTACTTTTTTTATGGTTATCCGGGGTATATCAGCAGCTTTGGTTATCAATCGGAGCGCGATTTGAGTTTATTTCATGACTGGCCAGTAGGCATCATACTGGAGCATGAGGTGTATGAAAATAGTCGTTTCCGTACATATCCATTCGATACAGGCGCCCTCTTGGTAAAACGATACTCGGATGTAATGCAAATTGGGGCCAAGGATTTGGGGCGTTTTGAATTGAAGTGTCTAAAGTATGATAATACGAGTCGCATTCGTCAGTATATCAGTCGCTATTTTGGGAATAATGCCAATTATTTAAAGGGTAGGCTTATACTTTCAAAAGATGATTCAGCACATTTTGATGAGCAGGAACTTCTGAACTTACTTCACTCGAACTCCTCTCGTTTCGATCATCGATCCAAGCTTATTGAGTGTCATGTTCTAGATTCGATCGTTCTTTCTGCAACAGGAGTACATTTTATTTTACCCAAGCACAATGGTTATTATTTAAAGGAGTATTTACATAAAAACGTTCCAGATGCAACACTTACGTATTACAACGAATTTTACTGTCCGTCATCAAAAAATCCAGCCATTTTTGCCTGCGAAAAAATCATGGATCTCGGTTTTGAACTTGTACGCAGACTGGCCTAACTTTACAACAATGGATAACAACTTGCTTTTATCAAAGAAGATCAATTCTTCTTTGTTTATTATTGGCTATTACAATCCTAACCGCTTTATGCCTTCTCGCGTTCATCCCGTTGCAAGTGATGGGGAATTATTTTATGCGTTTTATCCAGATGGGCGTTACACGCTGATGAAGACATTTGATGAGACGGATTTACCTGCTGCACGTTTTATTCCAGAGCGCGGCCATCGTGTTATCTATTCTGAGTCGTTAATTTATATGAGTTGGGAAAGCGGAAAAGTCATTGCAGAAAACCTCGATGAGACCATTCTTTCTTGTAAGAAATTCATTCGTTTATCAACCAACAAAGCGGAGCTTGAAATAGCAGGGCTTTATCTGCAACAATTTCTTAACGAGCAGCCGCCCAAAAAGAAAAGATTGCCTAGTTCTATTCCCTATAACACATTGGGGTCTCAATCTTCGTTTGGTAGCCCTATCATGGTTAAAGAAGATAAGGCAAAGTATGGCAACCTTGAGCAGGTTTCTGATGTGGAAAAACCTAAGAAACTGAGTAAAAAACGTGTTCAAGCAAAAGCAGGTGCGGCAAAAAAAACTACTCCGAAGAAAAACGTCAAAAAAGCATCGACATTAAAAACCAAACCCTCGAAACGTAAGCGGTAATTTTTTCTACTTTAAAATTTTGGCAATTGTTAGTGCGATAATTTTAAGGTCTGTTGTAAAGTTTTTTTCTTGCACGTATTTAAGGTTGAGTTCTAGCTTTGCTGGCATTATTTGGTTAATATATGTTTGTTCGGGATCTGTTGCGTGTTTCAGTAATTCGTTTTCATTTGCGTATTCGATTGATGCGTAGTCCGTAATTCCAGGGCGTATGTTCAACACGTTTTTCTGTTTTTCGGTATAGCGATTTACATACTTTCTCACCTCAGGTCGCGGCCCAACAATGCTCATGTCGCCAATGACAACATTGAAGAGTTGTGGAAATTCGTCTAATTTATATTTCCGTAAAAAGTAACCAATACGTGTAACACGTGGATCTCTCCCACCGACCGTCAACAGTCCCTGTTTATCAGCATTTGGGCGCATCGTTCGGAACTTAAGAATTGAGAAGTCTTTATTGTGTAAACCCACTCGTATTTGCTTGTAAAAAACGCCACCGCGGCTATCCATTACAATAGCAAGTGCGATTATAACGAAGAGTGGAGAGAGTATAATCAATCCAATGGTGGCAGCACAGATGTCGAACGCGCGTTTAAGCATGCTGTTTAAGCAGTATTGCTTCTACTTTTTTTTGCAAGGCTGTAACCACTGTATCAATCTGCTCGTTTGTTAAATCATAAAAGACAGGCAACGAAATTTCACGTTGATAATTATCAAGCGCGACTGGATAATTCGTCAACGCATATCCCAGACGTTGATAGAAAGAAGTCATGGGTACTGGGATAAAATGAACGTTTAACGCAATTTCGGCATCGGCCATTTCTTTGATAATCTGATCGCGTTGTTGCTCGTTGATGTTTTTAATGCGTAATGGATAAAGATGGTAAGAGGATTGTGCATGTGGTGTTTGCCAAACGGGTAATTGTGCCCATTCAAACTTACCTAAAGCTTCATCGTAGCGTTGAAAAATTTCTTTTCGACGTACAAGTGTATCGGACTCGTAACGGGCTAGTTCTATTAATCCGATGGCAGCGGCAATGTCGGTCATATTGCATTTGTAGCCAGCAACTACAATATCATATCGCCAATTCCCTTTTTGCATTTTTGCAAGCGCATCTTTGTTTTGCCCATGCAGTGTTAGTATGCACAATTCCTTATAGATTTCAACGTTATCAAACGGTGCAGGAAGGTTGAGTGAAATTGCGCCACCTTCGGCAGTGGTCAGGTTTTTCACGGCATGAAAAGAAAACACACTTACATCGCAAAGTGCTCCAACCAGTTTTCCTTTGTAGCGTGCGCCTACAGAGTGTGCGGCATCGGATAAAATTAAAATTCTTCCAAGTAAACGTTGCTCTTCTGTTCGTGGAACAAACAAGTGTGCATACGATTTTGCGAGTGCCGTTATTGCATCGTAATCACAAGGAAGACCGCCGAAATCGACGGGCATGATGACGCGTGTGCGATAAGTAATTGCTTTTTCAATATTGGCAGCAGTAATGTTGAAATTATCAGGATCTACATCAACAAATACAGGCTTCGCGCCACAATGCATGATCACATTGGCAGTAGCGGAGTATGTATAAGCTGGTAGGATAACTTCATCGCCTTCTTGAATACCAAACCAACGCAACATAATTTCTAATCCCGCAGTTGCAGAATTGAGGCAGAGCATGGCTGGTACTTGACACCAAGCGGCTAATTCTTTTTCAAAACGTTTTGTTTTAGGACCAGTAGTGATCCAACCGGAACGAAGTGTATCCGTTACTTCATCAATTATTTTCTGATCAATCCTAGGAGGCGAAAAAGGAATCATTGTATGTGGCTAGTTATCGTATTGGGTGGCAAAAGGCTTTGACGATCAATGGCAAACAAAATTAAGCAATTCAGCCAACTGAAAAACAAGACTCCTGCCTGTACTTGAAACATACTTTCGGGCAAAATGTTGACGAAAAAGAGTAACGAAAACAAAACTGCAAAACCTACTTGTTTTCTCAATCCCCAAACTGCTGTTCCAAGTACATTTATCAAAAGCAGTAACAATCCTAAAAAGCCAAGTGCTAGTGTGGTTTGCAGCAGTTGGCTGTGTGCGTTTAATTCTTTTTCGCGTGCGCCAGTCATGCCACGTTTTTCGTACTCTTGGTTTAAGGCGTTTTGCACATCGCCCGTTCCTTGTCCGAAAAATGGTTGTGTCGTTGCGATCTCCATTCCTGCCGACCAAATCAAGACACGGACTTTAGAACTTTCTGTTTCGGCAGGGTCAATTGGTTCTGAAGAAGAACGAAACAGGGCGGTCATGCGTTGCAGGCGTCCGGCCATTTCGGGAAAGATATTGATGGCGAGCAAGAAGCCGCCCACAAGGAGTAATAAAGCAGCAGCTCCAACCACATAGCGTTTGAAACGGATGATAGCATACACAATGTACCCGGCAAAAATGAGCAACATGCTTAAAATGCCGAGTTTGGAGGAGAGGAGAAAAATAACGATCGCGAAAAATAAAACGAGGAGTGCGGCAAGCATTTTGTGCGGGCGGGCCGGAAAATTTTGCAATAAAACACCATGAAATAAAATCAACAGGCCCACACAAAAGTGCATGGCGAGGTAACTTGGGTGCATGATGTGATCGGTAAAATCTTGATAGAAAAATGTATTTCTATTTTCTGCAAACCAATGAAACGAAGCACGGGTGAGCATAAAAAGAGCTACTAGAATCATTCCCGACAAATACACCATGCCGAGTTTTCGCGTTTGTTTTAAGTCGAAGCGTGTGGTTGAAAACACAAGTGGGAGAAACAAAAAACCGAGCTTGGTTTCAATTTTAGACCAACCATTGAGTTGATCTTCTGTCCAAAACATCCCCAAAAGGTAAAATCCGAAAAAGGCTAAATGCGCCCATACGAGCGGATTTTCCTTCATGCGGATCCATTTTTCTGACCAACGCGGATCGAAACACCAAGCCAGAAAGAGTAAAGCCACAGCAATACCAACCGATTGCCCAAAAGGAAGCATGAGCAAGCCTAAAGCGGTGAGTAAAAAGCGGAGGCGGTCGTGAATGGGATTCATGCGTGTTTGCGAATTGCGGCGATGATATGACTGCGTAAAAACGGAAACAAGGTATTGACAATTGTGTATAATTTGCCAATTCTTCTGCCAATGGGCGGAGCAAGTGTTACGGGATAAAATTGAATGCTTGTGCTCTTGCCGAAGGTTTCTTGAATTTGTTTTTTGGTGAAAGCCCGTACACTTTTATTGTTTGGGTTGTTGTATCCAAAATCATACGAAAGGATTAATCCGTTGGGCTTGGTAAGTCGGATCATTTTGGCAGCAATAGCGTTTCTTAATTCATCTGTTGGAAGTGAAGTAAAAACGGTTGACTGAAAAACCACATCGTATTGTATAGATTCGTCGATATCTCGTGCATCGCCGGCAAAGAGTGTCATTTGCGGAAAGCGTTGTTGAATCATTTGTTGTCTTTCTTCGAGCAATTCATTGGCGGCTAAATTTTGAATCGGGATTCCAAGTTGATGAAAAAAATGCAGGTTATGACCGCCCCCCGCCCCTATTTCGAGCAAAGTGATTTTTGATAGATCTCCAAATGTTTCCTTGAGCACTTGTGCATACACCGCTTCCCGCTCACGCACACTAGATGCAATGAAATGGGTAAACGTGCCTTGCGCCATCACACGTGGATCGGTTTGGCGGTTTGCATACGTTTGGCGTATTTCGTCGATACTCATGGTTTTAGTCTTGTGTGTTCAGTTCGGCCATAAATGCGGATGCTATCTGATCGCGTTCAAATTTTCGAATCGCATAGTTGCGGCCATTTTGGCTCAATGTTTTAACCAATTCAGGTTCTTTTACGATGCGTTCAATGCATGCAATTAAATCATCTACATTTTCCGGTTCAAATGCAAGACCGGCTTGCGCTTCATCAATAAATAAATCTTTTGCTTCGCCAGCAACGCCCAGTAAAATTGGCTTTTGCATGGCTATACTTTCGAAAATTTTTGAAGGAATAGCACCCAAAAACAAATCGAGTTTACGCAATGGAATGACGGCAATATCGCATGAGGAAACAACAACAGGCATTTTTGATTTTGGAACAGCTGAAAGGAAAAAGATATTGCTCAGTTTTTGTTCTTCCTTCATTTCTATCAACCGCTTTTTTTCAGGGCCTTCTCCAAGTAAAATAAATTTGACTCTTGGATGTTGAATTTTCGCAGCGGCATGGATCAGAATTTCTAATCCTTGTGCATGTCCAATAATGCCAGCATACAAAAGCAATATATCTGTTTCTGAAAATCCATTTTCTTTTCGCCAGTTTAAATCGATAGGCATTGGTGTGTAATATGTTGTATCAACACCATTTGGAAGCCAATAAATTCGCTTCTCTGGAAATCGTTTTTTAATATCAGCAACAATGCCTTGTGTTTGTCCCGTAATGAGTGCTGATTTTTTATACATAAATCGTTCCAGACGTCCAGCAATGCCAAGGAGTGTTTTATTGGTTACAATACCAAGTTTTTCAGCACTTTCGGGCCAAAGATCCGAAACGTTAAATATCAGTTTTGTGCGTTTGAATCGACTCAGTAAATAAGCTGAAATGCCTAGAAATAATGGAGGCGATTCGCATAAAAGCCAATCGCTTTTTTTGAGCCTAAACGTTCCTACCCAAAGTGACGAAAAAACAAACGAAAAATAGTTGAGCAAGCGCGGCAATACCGATTTACTTTTTCTTACAAAAATCCATGATCGATGAACGGTCATGCCATCCATAATTTCTTTCTTATACCAACTGTAACGATAGCCTTCTTGCACTTCCATGTGCGGGTAGTTGGGCATTGCCGTAAGCACAACAATTTCAACACCTTTTTTCTGCAATCGCAATGCTAACTCATAAAGTCGATTTTGTGGAGCACCAACTTCTGGAGGAAAGTATTGTGTGAGGATGATGAGTCTCATCTTTTCCCTCCCACCAATTCCTTATACTTCTGTTCCATCTTCGCCATATTCACAGGCCACAATCCTTTTTCTTGAATGCTTGCATTGCTAATGGGCCAGGCTTTTGCCGCATACGCTTCGTAGTTTTTGTAGGTTTCAACCAAGCGTTTGGCAAGGGTTTCCACATCATCAATTTTTACCAAAAATCCATTTTCACCGTCTGTAATCCAAACGCGGTTTGCGGGAATGTCTGTGGCCATGCAAAATGCGCCGCAAGCCATCGCTTCGTTGAGTGAGATATTGTTTCCATCTGAAAGCGATACGCTTACAAACACATGCGTCTCGCGCAGGAGTGCAGCCATGTGTGTAGGTGCAACACGTCCAAGAAAATCGAGTTTATCGGCGATCGTTAATTCGTGAGCCAGTTTCTCCATATCGCTGCGCAAGGAACCATCGCCCGTAAAACGTATGCGGAGTGTTGGAATTTCGCGGGCGGCAATGGCAGCAGCTTTGATGAAATGGGCAATATTATAGATTGGTTCAAAGTTGCGTGTGTGCGTAACAATAAATTCTGAATCGCTTGTTTTGCGGCCATTGGCATGAAACGTGTCGGGATTTGTGCCAAAGACCAACAATTCAATTTTTTTCGGATCGGCTCCGATGTTGATCATTTCTTCAATCACATGATCGCCTTGTGTATTGAGCGCATCGGCTTTGCGAAAAACATAACGCAATAGCATCCGGTAAATCCATGATTGTTTACCACTGATGAGTACATCTGTACCCAGTGGAGTAACCACAAGTGGATGAATGCCGGAAAGCGCGGCCACTAAACCATAACTCGTAGCGTACATGGCATGCAATACATCGGGCCGAATTTGGCGGAGCAGTTTTCTGATTTTCGGAACTTGAAGAATTACCCGCCAATTGCCTCCCGCAACAGCGATTGTTCCTGCCGAAATAGTATGCACGGTTAGTGTTCCAGCACAATTTTCGGGCAAAGCAATGGTTGCTTCGCGGAAAGAAATCAGGTGAACTTCGTGCCCGCGCATGGCAAAATGAATACACCAACGTTGGGTATGAATGCTTGGAGCGTCGGCGAGGTAGCAAATGCGCATAATGGAGTGTAAATATCTGAATAATTCGGAAGAAGAAAACCGGAAGAAGAAATCCTTGTATTTTCAAAAAGACAACCTTATAAAAAACCGTATTTTTGCAATCCAATCTCTTTGAACTTATGCCGAAAGGAATTTACAAAGTCCCAACACCGATCAACGAACCGGTGAAAAGCTATGCGCCGGGCAGCGCAGAACGGAAAGAATTGCAGGCGATGCTTGCTAAACTTCGTGCCCAAGAACTCGATATTCCTATGTATATCGGTGGGCAGGAAGTGCGCAGCGCCAACAAAATCCGCCTCGCGCCTCCGCACGATCACCAACACACACTTGGACATTTTCATAAAAGCGATAAAACACATATTCAACAAGCCATTGATGCTGCCCTCGCCGCCCGCGAACGTTGGACGGCTTTAAGTTGGGAACATCGCGCTTCGATTTTTATCAAAGCAGCAGAATTGATTGCTGGTCCTTACCGCGCCAAATTGAATGCGGCAACCATGCTTGGCCAATCGAAAAATGCGTACCAAGCAGAAATCGATTCGTCTTGCGAGATCATCGACTTTTTGCGTTTCAATGTACATTTCATGTCGGAGATTTATGCACAGCAGCCCGCATCGTCGCCAGGCATGTGGAACCGCATGGAATGGCGACCACTCGAAGGGTTTATTTACGCGCTAACGCCGTTCAACTTTACAGCGATTGCCGGAAACTTACCAACATCATGCGCCATGATGGGCAATGTGGTAGTTTGGAAACCAAGCAATACACAAGTTTACGCTGCCAATGTGTTGATGGAAATTTTCCAGAAAGCAGGTGTTCCCGATGGTGTGATCAATTTGATTTATCCGTCCGGACCTGATGCGGCAGAAGTGATTTTCAATCACCGCGATTTTGCGGGCATTCACTTTACGGGTTCTACGGAGGTTTTTCAAGACATTTGGAAATCGATTGGCAATAATATTCATAAATACCGTTCGTATCCGCGCATTGTGGGCGAAACAGGTGGAAAAGATTTTGTGATGGTGCATCGTTCGGCAGATGCGGCTGCGGTGATTACGGCGCTTTCGCGTGGAGCGTTTGAATACCAAGGACAAAAATGTTCGGCAGCATCGCGTGCGTATATTCCTTCGAATTTGTGGGAAGAAGTAAAAGCAGGTTTGCAACGCGATTTGGCATCGTTTAAAATGGGGCCAACAGAAGATTTTACCAATTTCATCAACGCGGTGATTGACGAAAAATCGTTTGATAAGCTGGCGAAATTTATTGATGCGGCCAAAGCTGATCCGAATGTCGAAATTGTGGCTGGTGGAACGTATGATAAATCGAAAGGTTGGTTTATTGCGCCAACGGTGATTCGTGCCAACGATCCGAAGTATGTAACGATGTGTGAAGAGTTGTTTGGACCGGTATTGACGCTTTATGTTTACGATGCCGATAACTATGAAGAAACGTTGAAGTTGGTTGATTCAACATCGATCTATGCGTTGACTGGGGCTATTTTGGCGCAAGATCGGTATGCGATAGAGACGGCTACGAAAATGTTGTCGCATGCGGCGGGTAATTTTTACATCAATGATAAGCCTACCGGTGCGGTGGTTGGGCAGCAGCCATTTGGCGGGGCGCGCGGGTCGGGAACAAACGATAAAGCGGGTGCGATGATTAATTTACTGCGTTGGGTTTCTCCGCGTACAATCAAAGAAACGTTTGTATCGCCAACCGATTACCGTTATCCGTTTTTACAGAACGATTAAAAATTACATTCACAAATATTTTCAAAACCGATTGGCTTTCTGCTGATCGGTTTTCTTTTTTTCAGAAAAAGTAGATTCAGGAAAAATGAATTTTCAAACGGAGCGATTTTGGCAATCTTTTAGTTGTATTTTGAGTTATTGCTTAAAAAAGAGATTCACAGCATAAACAAATAGTGTAAGGATTCATTCAATTTCAAAAACTAATCGGTTAACGATAAAATCTTTGCCTTTTTGCATTTGTGGCCGTATTTTCAACTAATCAGGTTTGAAATATTAGTTAAAATCATAGTTAATCGCGAATGAAATAAGGCATAGTATCATTTGTTTATTCCAAATGTTTCAGGAATCTTTGTCTTCTTAAATTTTCAACCCACCAAAACGGTCTTGTCTTGTAAATTAACATGAATGTCTAAAAACATAATTAACTTACGCAATTATTTTCATAATTGGAAATTTTTGAAAATAAGTAACAATATACATACGAGCGTGCAACAACTATTTACAAATCGCCAACCTGCTAAAACGTTGCGAATGCACAGTTTTGCAGATGGCTCTACATATAGGAAAAATGATTCGCAGCCGGATCGAAACATCCGGCATGAACAAAAGCGAATTTGCGCGCCGTATCAATTCTACCCCTCAGAATGTTTACAGTATATTCAAACGCAAATCGCTCGATACCGAGATGCTTTTCGAGATTTCGCGTGTTCTTGGTTTCGATTTCTTTCAATACTATACCGATGGACCTACGCCTCATGTAGGCTCAGATATACATTCCATTCTTCCTGCTTCTCAAATCAATCAGGAATTGAACGAAGCCAAACGCGAACTCGAAATGCTTCGTCAAGAAAACAAGTATTTGCACGAACTCGTTCGCTTACAACGCAAGCATGCCGAAATGGCTGAATTGATGAGCAACGAAAACGATTTATCCGAAACACCTGCCGAACCTACCAAACAAGCAGCCGAAACTACCCCAGCAAAAGTTGCAGCACCAATCAAACAAATCAAAAAAAAGTTACCCTTGAAAAAAAGTACTTCCAAACGAAAGTCGTCCCCCAAAAATAAGCCCCGTTAATCAATCCTTATAATAAGCTGAACCAAACCACACAATTAAAACCAAAAGATCCAACATGGCACTTCACATTGGTAAAATCATCCGTCAGCACCTCGATGAGGTTGGTATGACAAAAAGCGAATTTGCTCGCCGCATCAGCACTTCGCCTCAAAACATTTACGGTATTTTCAAACGCAAGTCGATTGATACTGAATTGTTGCGCGAAATTTCACGCGTATTGAGTTACGACTTCTTTCAGTATTATGCTTCTACTTCCTTGGTTGTTCAAGACGATAAGGCGCAATATGGAAAATCGCAAGTACTCACTGCAATGGAATTGCAACGCGAATTAGAAATGTGCAAGAAAGAACTCGATATTTTACGGAGCGAAAACACCTATCTGAAAGAGATTCACAAATTGCTCAAAGAAAAATCAGGCAAGTAATTTACTGCAACATCATAAAAAATGTCCGTTTGCAACATGCAAGCGGACATTTTTTATGCTCAATATTGCGCTGCGATCACACTTTCCAACCCGCGAGTAAAACATCATCGACTTGCTCAAAATTGCCACGCCATTCGTCAAAACGTTTCATGTAAATTTCGCGTTGTTCGCGCATGGGCTTGGCTGCATGATCGACGATCAGTTTCCGTAAATTTTTGGTGAGTAATTTCTTGCCTTCTGGACCACCAAATTGATCGGCATACCCATCGGTAAACAAATAAAGTACATCGCCTTTTTCGAGTTTTTGCGTTTTTGTGGCGTAGTTAAATGCAACAGGCGTACTTCCTCCAATTGCAGTACGATCAGGTGTAAACTCGTTCAATTCGTTATTCGCTGTCTGCAATAATAAAGGCCGATTAGCTCCTGAGAAATGGAGTATATTGGTTTGCCGATCGATCACACACAAGCCAATATCCATGCCGTCATCGCGGTCTCGTTCATCGCCGCGTGTATGCAAAATGCGGTGAATAGCAGTATTCAATTCAGCGAGAATTAATCCCGGATCTGTAATATTTTTCTCAAAGATTGTTTGGTGCAATAAGTTTGTTCCAATCATCGACAATAAAGCCCCCGGAACACCATGCCCTGTACAATCGGCAACAGCAATAAAACTCAACGTCCCGACTGATGTTTGGCGCTCGGCGGTCCAGAAAAAATCGCCGCTGACAACATCTTTCGGACGGAACAAAACAAAGGACTCGGGAAAAACGGCATGGAGATTTTCTTCGTCAGAAACAACAGCTTCTTGCAAACGTCGTGCGTAAGCAATACTATCGGTAATTTCTTTACTCTTGGCTTCAATTTCCGATTTCTGTTGTGTAATCAATACATTCTTATTTTCGAGTGCAACATTTGATCGCTTTTTAACGAGGTAACGATTAAACATCAAAAAGACCAAAAGCGCGAGTAAAAGTGCGCCACCAACTAAGCTCCAGATAAAAATAGTTTTGCGTTCGCTCTCGGCACGCAAATCGCTATTTTCTTTTTCGCGGCGTTGTACATCAAAACGTGCTTGCATTTCGCCGGTTTGCATAGAAAGATCTGCATTGAGTAATTCGGCACTAATTTTCGCTGCTTTTTTCTGGTAGCTGAGTGCTTGCGCATAATCACCTTTTCCTTCATACAATTCTGAAAGCGTTTCGTAAACAGCAACAAGAAAACTTGAAGAACTTTTTTGTTCAGCCACTTTTTGCGCTTCCAATAAATACGTTTCGGCCTTTCGGAAATCCTTTTTCCGAACAAACAATTGGCCAAGATTTAATTTATTGTAAGCCAAACTATATTCATCGGCAAGAGCAGCATTCATGTTATACGCGCGCATGAGGTAAATAAATGCATTGGCGGTATCGCCAAGTTCGGTATATAACGTTCCTAAATTTCCACAACCATCGGCAATACGCGAACTATCTTTAAGGGCTTCGCGAATGGCAATTGATTTTTTCATCCATTCAATAGCAACATCTATTTTTTTCTGACTGGCATACAAAGCAGCAACATTATTGTAAATGGCAGAAACGGCTTCAGAATCGTGGAGGTTTTCGAGTGCCTTGTTGTAATAATCAAACGCTTCGTTATAACGTTGTTGGCTTGCGAGCACAGTAGCGATATTGGCGTAAGCGCGCGCTTCGCCTTCTTTATTTCCAGTACGTTTATGAATTTCGATGGCTTTATTGTAGAAAGACAAAGCCTCTTTGAGATCGCGTGTATAACCAAATGTCATGCGACCAGCATTGACATAAGCCGCGGCTTCATGTTTCGGCAAATCGGCATCGTGCGCAATTTTGACAACTTGCAAATAATCTTCTCGGGCAATATTTTCAGCGTAATTATTTTCATGAAAGTTTGCCCGTGCGCGCCACGCATCTATTTTCCATTGCGGATCAGTAGCGGTTTCAGCAATTTTCATCAACTCCCGTTCGTACTGGCCGGCAAGCGTAGAATCGCGCGGTGGCAATGATTTTACAAGCGTACACAACGCATCAAAGCGTTCTTTTCCCGACAATTTGGGCAATTGACGTTGCAAACTATCAAGCGGTGTTTGTGCGTTGCTGTGAAACAGCGCAACGAATAGAAATACGAAAATGACTGCTAATTTTTTCATCCGGTTTAAAAGTATAAAAACTCTTGTCGCAAAAAAATTCTAGTAAAAGAAAAACGCCCCTTCCATTCGGAAAGGGCGTTTGAAATACAAACTAAAATTAATTAGCGCAAACGGATGGTATAAGTTCGGTTGTTGATTGTAACCGTGGCCACATCGTCGCAAGCCCCTGCACCGAAATCAACAGTACGCATAGGTTTATTGTCTGGTGTCAATTCGAGTGTCCCTTGCACAAAATGACGGCGGCATCCCAAAGCCATATTCCGAATAAGTGGGCTTGTAATGTTTACGGTATAGGAATGACCATCGGTTCCCGTTCCGCTTCCAGAACCCGTTATGGAATACATATCATCGTTCCAAGCAGTTGTGCTTTCGCCAGCCAACCACTCCCGTTGACGCTGCGAATTCCAAGAAATTGTACCCGCATTGTTTGCCAAAATAAGCTGACCATTTACATTAATGCTAAAAACAGTATTTCCAGAACCGTTAGGACCATTGTTAACAACCGTTTTAGTTCCTAAAACTTGATTGTCGTTTACGAAATAATTATCAAACGTAATGGTGTGCGTAGCACCAACATCGCGGTAATTTCCGGTGTAATAAATTATAATTTTCCCACGGCGGTTACGACCATCATTACCTGTGCAATTCGTTGCACCAAAATCAACGGTAATGGTATCTTGGTCGCTACTTATGAGTGAGTCGATTGTAACAACGGCACAAGCACTGAGAATACCTTGGTCGTCGCCCAAACGATAATTGGAGAGTGAACCCGTTTTTCCAGCCTCGTCGGCAATGTTGGTAATGTCGTTGAAGGTTGATTCAGCCAAGGCGTTATCACTAGAGGCCGATGTGTCGTTATCTTCTTCTTCACGACGGCAGCCGGTAAATAGTACGGCAGATGCTGCAAATACAAGTGCAGAGCGGAACAGGATGTTTTTCGTTTTCATGTTATGTGATTTTATTTTTTTTTTGCTTCTGTTGGTTTTCGTGCTCTATGACTTTGCTCGAAGGAAAGGGTTTAATCGGGTTGCAATTTTTTTTATAAAAGTAGAAATAGTTGTTTGAATGTATTCTTGGTAACGGGTTATTGGAGGCTGTGTTTTGTAAACTCGCTTCGCTCGTTTTTTTTAGACATGAGATGTGAGACTTGAGACAGGAGACGTGAGACAAGAGACGTGAGACAGGAGACTTGAGACTGCACGGGCTTATGCGCTGTTGGTGATTGGGTGAATTACTGAATTAGCAAATCGTCAACTCACCAATTCAGTAATTCACCAATTCAGTAATTCAGTAATTCACCAACTCCGTAACTCACCAACTCACCAATTTCTATCTTTGTCCATGCTCGATACAGATGGCTATTTGCTTTTAGAGATTTCGGCAACGGCAACAGCAGAAGAAATAAAAGCGGCCTTTCGTCGCAAAGCCCTGCAATTGCATCCCGATGTGAATGAAGCCAGCAATTCAAACGAAGCCTTTATCCGTTTAAAAGCGGTACAAGAAACTTTGCTCGATCCGATCAAGCGACTTCAACACGATAAACAATTTGGTTACACGCCCAAACCGCCCGATAAATACACGAATACCAAACAAACCATCAGTGCGTCGGAAAAGGCACGTGCCGAGCAAGTCGTAGCGGGCTGGAACAACGATTCGTCCTACGTTTATGCTACTTGGCAAGCACGGCAAGAAGCCGAAAAACGACGCTTCAGACGCGTTCGCAACCTGTTGATTATTTTTGGCTTAGCCCTAGTTGTTTTCTTCGGGTTATGTTGGTTTGCCGCTAATGCGTAAATTCGCCCCGTCATTGATTGAGTCAATGCATCAAAAAAGCAACTTATTCTATTCTATAAACGCATGAACTTCGACATCATCGTCATTGGTAGCGGCCCTGGTGGCTACGTTACAGCCATTCGCGCATCGCAACTCGGTTTCAAAACTGCCGTCATCGAAAAAGCCGAACTTGGCGGTATTTGCCTCAATTGGGGCTGTATTCCAACCAAAGCATTGCTCAAAAGCGCGCAGGTTTTTGAATACCTGAAACATCCAGGCGATTACGGCCTCACACTTTCTGGCGAAGCCAAAGCCGATTTTACAGCAGTTGTCAAACGCAGCCGCGATGTGGCTGGTGGCATGAGCAAAGGTGTTCAGTTTTTGATGAAGAAAAATAAAATCGAAGTCATTGCCGGAACAGCAAAAGTAAAAGCGGGTAAAAAAGTAGAAGTTACCGACGCTGATGGAAAAGTGAGTGTTTATGAAGCACCGCACATCATCATTGCCACTGGCGCGCGCTCACGCGAATTGCCAAATTTGAAACAAGACGGCAAAAAAATTATTGGCTACCGCGCTGCAATGGTTCTCCCAACACAACCCAAATCAATGGTCGTTGTTGGTTCAGGTGCAATTGGTGTTGAGTTTGCGTATTTCTACGCAGCAATGGGAACGAAAGTAACCATCGTCGAATACCTGCCCAACATTGTTCCTGTTGAAGACGAAGAAGTATCGAAACAATTGGAACGCAATTTCAAGAAAATGGGTATCGACATTCTCACCGAAGCAAGTGTCGAAGCTGTTGATACTGCTGGCGCGGGTTGCAAAGTAACTGTAAAAACAAAAACCGGAACTTCTACTCTCGAAGCAGACATTGTGCTTTCAGCGGTTGGCATTACGCCCAATATCGAAAACCTTGGTTTAGAAGAAGTTGGCATTGCTACGGATAAAGGTCGCATTTTGGTTAACAAATGGTACGAGACCAATATCCCGGGCTATTATGCCATTGGCGATGTTTTGCCAACGCAAGCACTCGCGCACGTAGCTTCTGCTGAAGGCATTACTTGCGTCGAGAAAATTGCAGGCCATCATCCAGAACCTATCGACTATAAAAACATTCCAGGGTGTACCTATTGCCAGCCCGAAATTGCGTCAGTAGGCATGACCGAAAAGCAAGCCAAAGAAGCAGGCAAAGAAATTAAAGTGGGTAAGTTTCCGTTTTCGGCTTCTGGTAAAGCCAAAGCGGGTGGCACGAGCGATGGTTTCATCAAATTGATTTTCGATGCGAAGTATGGCGAATTGCTCGGCGCACACATGATTGGCGCAAACGTAACCGAAATGATTGCCGAAATTGTTGTGGCACGCAAACTCGAAACCACAGGAATCGAACTCATCAAGAGCGTTCATCCACACCCAACCATGAGCGAAGCCATCATGGAAGCGGCGGCGGCGGCTTACGGCGAAGTTATTCACTTATAATTCATCTTCATTCACACCAAAGGCTGTTCAGGATTTGTTGAACAGCCTTTTTTTACGCCCGTTTTTATGGCCCAAGAAATTGAACGCAAATTTTTACTCCGCAATGCCAATTGGATGTTGGTTGAACAGCGCACTGCTTCGGATTATGTGCAAGGCTATATCGTAAGCGATGCGCAAAAAACGGTTCGCATACGCATTGCGGGTGAGCTAGGAAAAATAACCATCAAAGGAAAAGCCTTAAAAGGTTCGATTGCGCGTGATGAATACGAATACACGATTCCGAAAGCCGATGCACAAGCCTTACTCAACCTATGTTCCGGCCCTTTGATTGATAAAGTACGCCATGTTGTTCCGTACGGCAAGCATATTTGGGAAATTGATGTGTTTGCGGGCGAAAATGCAGGATTGGTTGTTGCCGAAATCGAATTGCAAAACGAATATGAAGCATTTGAAAAACCAGAATGGATTGGCGAAGAAGTAACGCACGACCCGAGGTATGGCAATGCGTCGTTGGTAAGATTTCCGTTTTCGAAATGGTGAGTAAGTATTTGATATATCAAATATATATTTTGTCTTATGCTCCGCAGGATTTTTACTCCTGCGGAAACAGACACAATTAAATGACTTGATTTTTAATACGAGTAAATGCCGCAGGAGTATAAATCCTGCGGAACGTTTCTTTAAATCTTTTGTTGGAATAAGTAGCTCGCATGCTCCGCAGGATTTGCAATCCTGCGGAAATAGCACCAATTAAATATGTCGATTTTTAATACGCGTAAATGCCGCAGGAGTATAAATCCTGCGGAACATTTCTTTAAATCTTATGTTGGAATAAGTAGCTCGCATGCTCCGCAGGATTTGCAATCCTGCGGAAATAGCACCAATTAAATATGTCGATTTTTAATACGCGTAAATGCCGCAGGAGTATAAATCCTGCGGAACGTTTCTTTAAATCTTATGTTGGAATAAGTAGCTCGCATGCTCCGCAGGATTTGCAATCCTGCGGAAATAGCACCAATTAAATATGTCGATTTTTAATACGCGTAAATGCCGCAGGAGTATAAATCCTGCGGAACGTTTCTTTAAATCTTATGTTGGAATAAGTAGCTCGCATGCTCCGCAGGATTTGCAATCCTGCGGAACAAGACAAGCATATAAAATCTCTATTTCACCACCCGCACCTCAGCGCGCCGGTTCAAGCTTCGTCCTTCTGGATTATCGGCATCGCCACTTGTGTTAGGCGCAACAGGATCATTTTCTCCCGAACCATAAACGCGAATGCGGTTGTTCGTAATGCCGTGAATAACCAAATAACGCTGCACAGCCAAAGCACGTTTTTGCGAGAGTTGACGGTTGTACGCTTCAGACCCTTTGCTATCGGCATAACCACGAACCTCGATTTTGGCTTCTGGATGTTTTTGCATCCATGCCACCACACCATTCAAAACGTCTTGCATGTCTTCGCGGATGATGGATTCGTCGTAATCAAATAGTACGGGCGAAAAATTTACGCTTTCTAAATTTTTATTCAACTCCAATCCTTCTCCTTCCACAGGCCGCACCGAATTGGAAGCAATCGACGTAATCGCATCGGGACGTTCTTGACGAATTTCGTTTGATGCCCAAGCTGTGTATAAATTATCAATGGAACTGAGTTTGTTTAGAAACAACTGCCGCGCTTCTAAACGGTTGGTCATTAAATCCAACAAGGTATCGGCATCAACGGCGTAATCAATGTCGAAGAAATAATTGGTGAGTTCAAATTTTTGGTAACTGCGTTGTGTGGCATCAGCGTATTTGGTCAACATCAAATCTTGCAAACAATATTCATACGGATTGTTTCTGAAAAAACTTAGCGTATCACGCACAGTCATGTAGCCATCGGCCTCAACCGTGAGCGCGTGGCGGCTGCCGGGCGCGTACGCATACATGATGCTGTCTTTTGCTTGAAGCGTCATGCTCGTATCTTTTCCGGTTTGCAAATCGCGCAAACGCAGGCGGATGTTTTTACCTTGTGCCAGATCGCTATTGACGCGAAGCTTTACCGTTGGTGTAACATCGGGATACTTCATGACGGAATACAAATCGAGATCGCCTTCGCCAAACCGATTGAGTGAAGCATAATAGCCACCATCGTCTGTTGCATTGGGAACATAAAAAATATCATCGCCACCATTGTTGATGGGTGCGCCCAAATTTTCGGCGGGCGACCAAGTACCATCGGCCATTTTTTTACTTTTAAAAATATCGTAGCCGCCCATGCTGTTATGCCCTTCGGATGCGAAATACAAGGTATTTCCATCGGCTGTTAAACAAGGCGCATCTTCGTTGTATTCGGTATTGAAATTGCGACCCAAGTTGCGCGGTTTTTC
>JAAFIA010000051.1:0-7590 GCA_013298545.1 Bacteroidota bacterium
TGCCTAAAAATATCCTCGCTGGAAAATTAGACGCGCAACTCGCTTAATTTGCTGGTCAATTCTTCGTTATAGAAAATCCTGTTCGTTTGCACGGACAGGATTTTTTTTTGAGAATTGTTATGATGCATTTTTGTGCCAGACGAGGCGCGTTTTAAAGACCATTGCGGCGCGCCTACGGTCGAAAAACGCAACGAAGTATGGTGCAAAAAGGCGCATAACAAACTTAAAGGATGAAATTTAAACAGGCTCTTTGAAAAAAGAAACTGCGTATCTTCACGGCTACAATGCCAATCGACCAACAACAAATTCAACAATTTTCTCACCTCGAACTGCTCGCGCGGCAGGTCGTGGAAGGATTTATTACGGGTTTACACAAAAGTCCGTTTCACGGATTTTCGGTTGAGTTTGCCGAACATCGTTTGTACAACAAAGGCGAGCCAACCAAACACATCGACTGGAAATTGTATGGCCGAACAGATAAAATGTTCATCAAACGCTACGAAGAAGAAACAAACCTCCGTTGTCATTTGGTTATTGATAGTTCTTCGTCCATGTATTTTCCTGTTCCGGAAAAAAACGAACCAACCGACAATAAAATTTCTTTTTCCATTCATGCTGCTGCCGCACTCATCGAATTGCTAAAAACGCAACGCGATGCCGTTGGCCTCAGCATTTTTGCCGAAGAAGTTGAAGTACATACCCCTGCGCGCTCAAGTTCTGTGCACCATCAAATGCTCTATGCCGAACTCGAAAAACGTTTACTTCCGGTTTCAACAGAGCAAAAACGAAAAACATTTGCCGTTGAAGCGTTGCACCAAATAGCAGAAAGCATTCACAAACGCTCGCTTGTGATTTTATTTAGCGATATGTTTGATACGGGAGACCGTGCCGAAGAATTATTTTCTGCACTTCAACATTTGCGCCACAACAAGCATGAAGTCATTCTCTTTCATGTAATCGATCAACAAAAAGAACTCGATTTCAATTACGATAACCGCCCATACACCTTTGTCGATCTTGAAAGCGGCGAAGAAGTAAAAGTGCATCCCAACGAAGTCAAAGAAACCTACTTAAAAGCAATTGCTACATTCAAAAAAGAATTGGTATTGCGTTGTGGGCAGTATCGAATCGACTTGGTAGAAGCCGATATCGCACTTGGATTTCGTCAGGTTTTACTGCCTTACCTGATGAAACGCACACGCATGATTTAGTGCATTTCAAATTTTTCCGAAAAAAGATCATGTATTGGAGTTGACAAGCGTACGAAAGACGTAATTTTGTCGCGTTTTTTACTCAGACTCCATGTCCAATCACGGCCATGCCCATTCAAAAGTAACAGCAGCTGGACTTCTAGTTACTTTGGGCATTATTTACGGCGATATCGGAACTTCGCCGCTCTATGTGTTGAAATCCATAGTGGGTTCAAATCCGATCAATTCAGAAACTGTTCTGGGTGGCTTGTCCTGCATTTTCTGGACATTGACGTTACAAACCACCATCAAGTATGTCTTGCTTACCCTTCGCGCCGATAATAACGGCGAAGGTGGAATTTTTGCACTTTATACATTAGTCCGCCGTACCAAACGCAAATGGTTGCTCATCCCCGCTATTGTGGGGGGCGCTACATTGCTTGCCGACGGTATCATTACGCCACCCATCTCCGTCTCATCAGCCATAGAAGGATTACGCGTTTTCAATCCCGGAATCAATACCGTTCCTATTGTCATTGGAATTTTAGCCGCACTCTTTTTTATTCAGCAATTTGGTACCAAAGTCGTTGGCCGTTTTTTTGGCCCTATGATGCTGATCTGGTTTAGCATGCTCGCCATTTTGGGTGTTTCCATGATTGTTACCGATTTTACCATTCTCAAAGCACTCAATCCGTGGTACGCCTACAACGCCATTGCCAATAATCCCGAATCACTTGCATTGCTTGGCGCAGTTTTCCTCTGTACAACCGGAGCCGAAGCCCTCTATTCCGATCTCGGCCATTGCGGACGTGGAAATATTCGCATCAGTTGGGGGTTTGTAAAAACAGCATTGGTACTCAATTATTTCGGACAAGGTGCTTGGCTTGTGGCCCATGAAGGACAATTATTGGCACAATTCAATGGCGGCAATCCATTCTATTCCATCATGCCTGAGTGGTTCTATGGAACAGGTATTGTCATTGCTACTGCTGCCGCGATTGTTGCTAGTCAGGCTTTGATTAGTGGATCATTTACACTCATCAACGAAGCCATTCGTCTCAATTTCTGGCCCAAAGTAAAAATCAAATACCCAACGGAACTCAAAGGACAGTTGTACATTCCATCTGTAAACTGGTTGTTGCTCATTGGTTGTATTGGTGTAACAGTCTATTTTAAAGAATCGTCTAAAATGGAAGCCGCCTATGGTTTGGCCATTGTGGTAACCATGTTGATGACAACCGTATTGCTCAATTTTTATTTATTCATGCGCCGCAATTCCATTTTCCTGATTGCGCTGTTGTTGGTTGTTTACCTCAGTTTGGAATCGTTATTCCTCATCGCTAATCTGGAGAAATTCATGCACGGCGGTTTCATCACACTCATTATTGCGTTTGTGCTCATTTCGGTGATGTGGATTTGGTACGATGCTCGAAAAATCCGTAACCGCTACGTCGAATTTGTCAAACTCCGCGATTACTTGCCGCAAATTGCAGAACTGAGCGTTGATACAACTGTTCCGAAATTTTCTACGCATTTGGTTTACCTCACAAGTGCCGATAACAAAGAAGACATTGAATCAAAAATTGTGTATTCCATTTTGCAGAAACGTCCCAAACGCGCCGACGTGTATTGGTTTGTGCATGTGCACGTGGTTGACGAGCCGTATATGATGGAATACAAAGTAACGCAAGTATTGAAAGATGATGTTTTCCGAATCGACTTCTATTTAGGTTTCCGCGTACCACAACGCGTCAACCTCATGTTCCGTAAAGTAGTTTCCGATATGGTACAGAATCACGAAGTAGATATTACTAGTCGTTACGAATCACTCAACAAAAAGAATGTAATCGGCGATTTCAATTTTGTGGTCTTGGAAAAATACTTGTCGAATGATAACGAGTTACCGATTTACGAAAAGATGGTGCTCGATATTTATTATTTCATGAAACCAATCACGCTTTCTGAAGAACGCGCTTTTGGCCTCGATACCAGTTCCGTAACTGTTGAGAAAGTTCCGATTGTACTTGCACCTGCGCGCGATATTCAGTTGAAACGCTTGCACCGGAAACCGGATGGAAAATGGCAATCAGGAAATGATGTAGAGACGAAATGAGAAATCTAATTTATAATGCGGCATGAATATGCCGCATTTTTTTTATAATTGATATTTAGTTGATAGATCAACTAAATTATAGCTATATTATTCTGCTAAACGAATTATTTTGATTGGGTTTAAAAAAGCACAATAATTCGTCGAAAACTAAATCCGTTAATAACTTGTTCTTGACTTTCTGTGCGCAAGCATTTATGTTTGCATCGCTTACTCCTCAGTAGGCTTACCGATGAAAGCCAAGTGGCGGAAGGCGGAAAAGTTGAAAGGTGTAGCGAAGAATTGTGATTTTAGGCGCGCTGAAATAGGCGGGCGGTAGTGCGAAGGCACATTCGGTTTACCTGGCAAAATACAGTCAGTCCTGTTTCCGGTATTACAGCCGGTCCGCACAAAGTCGAAATAAGTGGCGTTCTAAGAACATAGGTGATAGCTACATTCGGATACGTATCTGGCAATGCATAGCAGGAAAGGATTGACAAGTTGAATGATTGGAGTTACCAATTTACGAGCAGGAAGCACCGGGCCATGTCTGGACAGTGGATCGCAAACGAGATTCGGAAAGCAATAGTCAGGAAGCAAAATCGAAAATGGATCGCTGTGTGGAGCCGGAGGGTTCGAGTCCCTCCCATCGGTCTTCGCCCACAACACACCTGTGTCTGTGGGCTTTTTTTGTGGAATAAAGCTTAATTACCAATAACCCAATCGGAAAATATTTCAAAAACATCTCAGTTTACAGCACTTCTTCCATGCAAAGTGTCCATTGAATTTCCCTATTTGTTCCTAAAAATGGCAAGTACAGCTTCAAGATATAGTGTAATTTTATAAAAAGAAGTATCCTATTTCCTGTCAACCAAAAACAAGAACAATGAAAAACAACACTTGGATTTTTTGGCGCTCCCTGATAATTACAGGGCTACTATCGTTAAGTACAAAACAAGCGTTACTGGCGCAAGCCTTGACAGACTCTAACCTCCCCATCATATCCATCAATACAAATTTTTCGCCCATTTATGACACGCCCAAGACATTGGCATTCATGGCCATCTATTATCACCCCAACGGAAGTAGGAATTATTTAACGGATGCGCCTTTTTATACAGGAACAATCGGAATTGAAGTACGCGGCTCCTCCTCCTCCACAATGGGCAAACTATGCTATGGATTTGAAACGTGGGACAATCTAGGAAACCCTACCGATACCTCCATACTGAATATGCCTGCGGAGTCTGACTGGATTTTATATGCCAGTGCAAATGATAAAACATTTATGCGCAATGTATTGACTTACGACCTCTCCAACCGCATGGGAAATTACGCATCGCGAACCGAATTCTGCGAACTTGTGATTAATGATCAATACATGGGATTGTATATTTTGATGGAAAAAATAAAACGCGACAACAACCGCGTAAACATTGCCAAATTAAGAAGTCAAGATACAACCGGTATCGAACTTACGGGTGGGTATATCATCAAGTCCGATAAAACCACGGGAAGCGGTGGTGGTTACTTTCCATCCAATTACCCCAATAATATTGGACAATACGGCGGCTTTCAGTACGAGTATCCGAGCGATTTAAACATTCACCCCCTGCAAGCTGCTTACATCGAAAACTATGTCGATACTTTTCAAGCAGCACTCTTTGGCCCCAATTTTACCGATCCGCTTTTAGGCTACCGAAATTATGCCAAGGCCATCTCATTTATCGATTATTTCATCATCAACGAATTTTCTAAAAATCCAGATACCTATGTTTTGAGCACATACATTGTCAAACCCAAAGACGATCAAGGTCGAAAACTCGAAATGGGTCCAGTTTGGGATTATGACTTAGCTTGGAAAAATTCCTATTACTTAGGAGCCGATGTTTTGAGTGGTTATGTTTATAACCAACCCGTTGGTCGAATTGCTTGGTGGGAACGCATGATGCAAGATTCATCCTTTGTCAATGAAATGAAATGCCGTTGGCTTTATCTTCGGCAAAATGAACTTGCCGTCAATCGAATCAACCAATACATCGATTCATTGGCTATTTATTTGAACGAAGCACAACAACGAAATTTTATGCTCTGGCCTGTGCTCGGGCAAAACGTGTATTATAATTCCTTCCCTTACCCATTAACCTTTCAAGACGAAATAGACTCCCTTAAATCGTGGGTAACAAACCGCGCCAATTGGCTTGATGTCAATCTGCCCGGAACATGTACCAGTCTTGGCCTTGATCAAAATAGCGATCAACCCACTGCGACTGTATGGCCAAACCCATTTGAACAAACATTTGTACTGCGAATAACCGCCACCAATAATGAACAAATCCAACCCGAACTTCGCGACATGCATGGCCGGTTGATTTATCAGTTTCCAAAATCGGAACTCCATGCCGGCGAAAATGAAATTAAGTTAAATAGCTTGCCTGAACTTGAATCCGGAATGTATATTTTGAATATCGTCAGTAATCAATACCGAAATGCACTATTAATTGTGCACCAATAATTTTTCAAAGAAAATACATCCTGCAAAAAACGCCAATCCCTAAATTTTCGGATTGGCGTTTGAATATCTAACAAGGTAGCAACTAAGTAACTGTTTAAAATTTGTTTTTGAGAATTGTTATGATGGATTTTTGTGCCAGACGAGGCGCGTTTTGAAGGCCATAGCGGAGCTGCTACGGTCGAAAAACGCAACGAAGTATGGTGCAAAAAGACACATAACAAAATCAAAGGATAAAATTTAAACAGTTACTAAAAAAGCATGGCCCCTTCCAGTTGCAACAACTTAATTTTATTTTCTACACCACCCGCATAACCCGTCATCGATCCATCGCTCCCAATCACGCGATGACAAGGAATAACGATCGCAATCGGATTTGCACCATTCGCTGTTGCTGCTGCACGAATCACTTTTTCATCGCCCAATCGTTGCGCCATCTGTCGGTACGAAATAGTTGTGCCGTATGGAATACGCATCAATTCTTCCCAAACACGTTGCTGAAAAACCGTACCTGCTGGATTTAACGGAAAGTCAATAACCGCTTGCTGTCCACCAAAATATAAATCAAACCAAACATGAATTTTTTGATGGATCGCATCCTTATTACCAGCCTCAATTTCTGGATGCACATCACCAAAACTTACATGCGTCAACATGTTTTCGTTTGTCAATATCGTTAACGTTCCCAATGTACTGTTGTACCTGCTTTTCTGAATCATTCGGGGAAATTACAAAATCAGATCTTTCATTTTAAATTTTATTTTTTGCGTTTTCATTTGTGTGCAGCAGCATTTGGTACAACTAAAATGTGAAATACAAATCAACAACACAAATAGTTTTGAACGGATCTAGTTGTTTCACTACACAAGAAAAAATTTATGTAATTGCTGTATGCTCCTATTTATAGGTATTCTGGACGGTTGTTAATAAGTGGTTGTTTTATTTAATTATTGGTCAAAAGAAAAATAACTGCAACACCAAACAACATCTGTTGATAACTGATTTTAAAATTCAATCCACTCCATTAGGTTTGTCCATGCCCAAAGTCCCTACACAATTATGATTGAAAAAGCACTTGGATTTTTAAAAGATGAACTAAACGCATACCTCAAAACCAAACTCAGTTATACAACAGATGCCGTAGAACTTACAGCACTTGTCAAACAATCGGGAGAGGTCGATATCACAGACAATACCGTAGGTATGATGTTGGTGAATGTTGAGGAAGAACGCCTGTTTCGTTCGCAAAGCCCGCAAGCTGTTAATGTGGGTGGAGCATTCATGATGTCGAATCCAGATCTCAAATTAAATCTCTTTATCATTTTTGCTGCATACCACAGTAACCACGTAGAAGCATTGAAACTGCTTTCGCAAACGGTGCTTTTTTTTCAAGGACGAAACGCATTCAACAGCCAAGACTATCCATCACTCGGCGAAGAAATAGAAAAGTTGACGGTTGAATTATACACCATCAATTTCGAACAACAAAACCAACTCTGGGCATCGCTTGGCGCAAAGTATATGCCTTCTGTTGTTTACAAAGTACGCATGCTCATCATGAACGACGGTACGTCGAAAGGCATGACCAGCGAGATCGGACAAATGGATCGTTCATTTTCAGGTATTCACTAAATTATGAAAGTAGAATTTCGCCAGCTTTTTAAAGTCGATTTTGCACATGGTTTTTATACCAATGGCAAGTGTGCTGATTTTATCGTTAAGCCAACAACAGATACACAATTCCTCCTACGTCAACACCAAGCAATGTTTCGTGTTGAAGAGACAACCATAAAAGTTGT
>JAAFIA010000051.1:7600-34855 GCA_013298545.1 Bacteroidota bacterium
CCCGAAATTATGTTTCGCGATGGTGCTGTATTGAGTTTTGGTATTCAATTGGAACGTCCAGAATTATACAATTTCACAACGCCTTCCGAACTTCCGAAAAAAGGGCATGTTTTACTTTTTACAAATTTTTCGCGCACCAAAACGAGTGGCTATCTCCCGCTTCGTGTACAACACGTAAAACTTAGTGGCCCCGTAGTCTTTCATGAAATTGTTTCCAAACTGGCCGTACAACTGACACTTCGCAACCGCGACAATACTGTTTTAGGTGTTGCCTCTTATCCGCAAGACAGCAATGACGTACAACATAATTTCAGTTTACAACACTTGCCCGCCGGAGTATATACTGTTGATGAAACAACAGCATCAGGAACTACAATCACAACTTACTATGTAGATGCCGACTTGGCGCGTCAGCCCTTGTTTGGTATTCTTCGAATCGAAAACTCATCAGCATATCCCTTCGTTTATGACGGAACAGACGCTTACAAAATCAGCTTCACGCCAGCGAGCGGGACCTGGAAATATTATGTGGTCGTATTGCGCACGGCAACGGTTACACAATACGAAATTCAGGACCTCGGCTCCAATAGTTATGGTTCGCGGACCGGACCGATAGTCTTTAACCGCATCGCAACCATTCCAACAACAGATAAAATGCCGGCTATGTTGGAAACCGATACGAAGCGTGTTATTCTTTTTGAATCGCGTTTTCCGATTACCCTTTCGGAAAAACCACGACCACGCCTGCAACTCCAACGACGAACCAGTCCAACCGCCGTTACCGCGATTCAGGCCAATCTGCAAAATCCGAATACCAATTCACAAAGTATCATCATTGAGGAAAATCCTGCAACGCTTCCCGCTAAGCAATGGTTAAACCTCATCGTTCATACCTGAAACCTACACTAACTAAAAACAAACAAACACAATGGCTACATACAAAACGCCAGACGTTTACGTCGAAGAAATTTCGGTCTTCCCACCCTCTGTTGCGGAAGTCGAAACAGCAATTCCCGCATTTATTGGATATACCGAACGTGCTGGTAAAATCGTTGCAGGCGATCTGCACATGCTTCCAACGCGCATCAGTTCGATGCTCGATTTTGATCGCTACTACGGTGGTGCTCCAAAACCAGCATCGGTACTAGTTGATATTGATGCAGGAAATAATTTCCTCAAAGCAAGTGTATCATACAACAAATACTTGTACGATAGCATTCGCTTGCACTTCATGAACGGTGGTGGCGATTGCTACATCGTTTCTGTTGGCGACTACAACAGCGACGTTTCCTTAGGAAGTGATACTTCTGGATTGCAAGGTGGTTTAAAAGCGCTCGAAATGTTTGATGAACCAACACTCATCCTTTTCCCAGATGCTGTTGTATTAAGCGACACCAATTTTAAAACATTACAGCAAGCTGCATTGAAACAATGCAATGATTTAATGGATCGCTTCGCTGTACTCGATTTAAAAGAAGCCGATACACTAAGCACAGGTACACCTGGAGCTACGTTCCGCAGCGCGATCGGTATCAACTACCTCAAGTATGGTGCCGCTTACACACCTTGGCTCAAAATCGCTTTTGCAAAAAATGTTCGCTATGCTGATTTGAAAAGCAAGATTGTTCAGGCAGGATCACAACTTTCACTGAAAGATATTGTTGGCCTACCTACTGAGCTGGTAACAAAACTTACCGATTACGATAAGCTCGTTGCAGACATGGCTGTGATGAAGACCGATTTGAATACACTCTTCGGAACAGGTAAAAATCTTCGTCAAAAATTTGATGAACTGGCTGTTGATTGCGATACCGCTGGCGAGTTGCAAACACTCATGACACTCTTCTTCGATCTTGGTGATAAACTTGATGCTTGGGGTGCAACTTATTCACCGATGCGCGATGCTGTAAAAAGCTCAATCACATCATCGTTGAAAACATACTGGACAACACTCGTCGAGTATGATAACGAGGCAAAAGAGGCCGTAAATGGTATCTCAGGATACACAACAGCAATTGGAGCAATTACGTATTCGCTTCCTGAATGGGGAACTGCAATGAGTACAGCCACATTAAGCGATTTGTTTGCAAATGGCGATTCAACTTCTGTAAAAGTTGCAAAAGTCCTCGCAGCACTTCGTGTCATGATGGAAAAAATTAGTTCTGCTGTTGCCGAATTGCTCGGAAAAATCACCAAGCTCGAAACAGACAACGAAACCAGTCTCATCGAATCGTTCCCAATCTACAAAACCATCATCAACGGACTCAACGAAACCATCACCAACATTCCGCCAAGCGGTGCTATGGTCGGTGTTTACGCTGCAACAGACCGCGATCGTGGTGTTTGGAAAGCTCCTGCAAACGTTAGCCTTGCGGGTGTTGTTGGACCAACATCAAACTACACCGCATCACAACTCGATAATTTGAATATTGATGCAAATGGTGGAAAATCAATCAACGCAATCCGCTCGTTTGCTGGTAAAGGCACACTCGTGTGGGGATCGCGCACACTTGCCGGAAACGATAACGAATGGCGTTATATTCCTGTTCGTCGCTTCTTCAACAGTGCCGAAGAATCCATCAAGAAATCGACCTATTGGGCCGTGTTTGAGCCAAACAACGCCAACACATGGATCAAGGTGCGCGGTATGATCGAAAACTACCTCACCAACAAATGGAAAGAAGGTGCACTCACTGGCGCAAAACCAGACGAAGCATTTTTTGTTCGCATTGGACTTGGTACAACCATGACCGCACAGGAAATCCTCGAAGGATACATGAAAGTTGAAATCGGAATGGCCGTTGTTCGTCCTGCCGAATTCATCGTGCTCAAATTCTCGCACAAACTACAAGTATCCTAAGTTCATCAACGTTCACTAAACACTCATCTACTTAAAACGATCATACAATGGGTAAGACAAACACCTATCCGCTGCCAGTGTTTCACTTCCGTGTGAACTGGGGTTCTACCAGTTTCAGTTTCTCGGAAGTTTCCGGCATGACACAAGAGTTGCAAGCCATCGAATACCGTACTGGCGACAGTTCAGACTATTCTAGCATCAAAATGCCAGGCTTGCGCAAATACAACAACATCACGCTTAAACGTGGTATCAACACTAGCGACAAAAACAGTTTCTTCGAATGGCTCAATTCAGTCAAGATGAACGAAATCCAACGTCGCGACATCACCATCATGCTTTTGAATGAAAAAGATATTCCGGTGGTAACTTGGCTAGTCTTGAATGCATTTCCTGTTAAACTCGAAGGCGCACAACTCAAAGCCAGTGGCAATGAGGTCGCAATCGAATCGATGGAAGTTGCGCACGAAGGATTAACAGTAATTATGGCTTAATAAATTATGGCACAGCAAACTCGCGAAAACAAGAATTATTATCCACCTGTTGCATTTAGCTTCCGCGTCGAATTTGTGGAAGGCGAATCAAAAGTAGATAAAAGCCCAAGTAATGCTTGGGGTGAAACGTCATTTTCCGAAGTTGCTGGCCTCACCATGGAAATGGGAATTGAGGAATTGTCGGAAGGCGGCTTGAATACACACAATCACCGCCTTCCGACGAAAGCCAAATTTGGTAACCTGATTTTGAAACGCGGTATGTTGCGTGGCGACTCAAAGGTTTACACTTGGGTTTATGATGCCATGAATGGTTACAAATTCACACCACTAACCATTTTCGTTACCCTGCGCAATCCTGTTGGAGATCCACTCCGTGTCTGGAAATTTGAAAAAGCATGGCCGATAAAATTTATCACCTCCGATTTCAAAGCAACAGACAATGCCATTGTTGTCGAATCATTTGAACTGGCGTACAGTCATTTTACAATGCACAATCCTGCGCAAAACGCAAAAGATTATGCATCAGGCCAAACACTGGTCGATAACAGTAAACCTCCGGTTCGAAACGATCCACCTTTTCCACCTTCATTCTCACCCGTTTTACCATTCTAGTTATGCCTGTTCACGTCAACGAAGTCATTATTCGCGCCACGGTTACTGAACCCGGAAATGCTGCTGCTGGGGCACAAGCTGGTGCGGGTGCAGGTACACCTGCAGATGCAAAAGAAGAAATGATTACCGAATGTGTAGAACAAGTGCTTGAAATTATTCGTCGCGAATTAAAACGATAAACTATGGCAGATGAAGTAAAAGGAACACTCGTAAACGGGTTGGTGAAAATGACCATCAAAACCTTTAAAGATCCCGATCATAAAGATGAAGGAACGCCGAAGGAATTTGTGGTGATGTTTAACCCCAATACCTATACTTCAAAATATGAAGTAGAATATAAAGCCGCACCCGCTAAAGGAAAAACCAAAGACGAACTTTCCTATGGTTCAATCAAACCGCGCGATTTAACGTTTGAATTTATTATTGATGGTAGTGGCGTTGCTGCAGAAAAAGTTACGGTTACCGATAAAATTGGTGAGTTCTTAACCGCCTGCGTCGAAGCCAATAGCGATACGCACCGCCCATTCTTCCTGCAATTGATTTGGGGGAAACTCGATACCAAAGTTGTTCTCAAAACAGCAGATATTACCTATTCTCTTTTTGATACCAATGGCTATCCCATTCGGGCAAAAATCAATGCTGTTTTTACAGAAAATATTACACCTACACTTCGGGTAAAAGAAGAAAAACAAAACTCACCCGACCTCACACACTATCGGAAAGTACAGGAACATTCCAAACTCCCGATCATGGTCGAAAATGAATACCGCAATCACCTGTACTATTTATCGGTTGCTCGCGCAAACGGCCTAAATAATTTCCGCAGATTAACACAAGGCACACAAATCGTTATGCCTCCTATTAAGTCAACACAAGTATGAGTAACGAAAACGAACGCTTAATTCCAACACCGCAACCTGCCGATCTGTCTAGTTTTAAAATAAAACTGGGTGGAGCCGACATGAAGCCAGAGTATTCGGTTTCATCAATCGATGTTGGAAAAGTATTCAATAAAGTTTCGTACGCACGCATTACTGTTGTTGATGGCGATCCTGCAACGCAAAAATTTCCGATTAGCGATACCGATGATTTTAAACCCGGACAAGAAATCGAAATTCAAGCCGGCTATCACAACGAAGTTGAAACAATTTTCAAAGGCATTATTGTTTCGCATGGTATTCGTGTGCGCAACAACAAACCCAATTTTTTAGTCATTGAAGCGCGTGATAAAGCCATCAAACTAACTACTGCACGCAAGAGTTCGTATTTCTACGAATTGAAAGACAGCGAAATCATCGAACAAATTGTGGCCACTTCGGGCGCTACTACAGACGTAGAAGCTACAAAAGTCAAACACAAAGAAATGGTGCAATACCATACCACGGATTGGGATTTTGTAGTTGCTCGTGCCGAAGCAAATGGCCTATTTATTCTTACCGACGATAATAAATGCATTGTTAAAAAACCAGATACCGCTGCCGAAATGAGTTTGCAGTTGGAGTTTGGTGCTACACTCATGGAGTTTGAAGCTGATCTGGATGCTTCAACACAAGTGAAAGCGATTAAAAGTAAATCTTGGAATTACACCGATCTCGAACTACTCGAATCGGAAGGAACAAACCCTGCAGTTACTGAAAACGGAAACATCACCGCTGACGCACTTGCCGATGTGTTCAATGTGGAAGAAGAACTCTTGCTCCATCCCGGTAAATTTCAAGAACAAGAATTGAAAGATTGGATCGATGCAAAAAGTGTTCGACATAAACTTTCGCGCATTTGCGGACGTGCCAAATTTCAAGGACTTGCAAGCCTAAAGCCTGGCATGACCATCGACCTGAAAGGTGTTGGCGATCGTTTTAACGGTAAGGCTTATGTTACGGGCATTCGGCACCAGATTGGCGCTGTCAATTGGACTACCGATGTTCAGTTTGGCTTCAACCAGCGTTGGCTCTACGAACAGTTTGAATTGAATGAACGTCCCGCAGCGGGAATGCTTGCGGGTGTAAATGGTTTACACGTTGGCATTGTAGCCAAATTAGGCAGCGATCCCGATGGCGAAGACCGCATTCAAGTGCGCATGCCTGTTTTGGACGATGCCGCAGAAGGTGTTTGGGCACGTGTTGCTACTACCGATGCCGGAAAAGAGCGCGGTACCTTCTTCCGGCCAGAGGTGGGCGATGAAGTGATCCTCGGTTTTCTCGATGACGATCCACGTTACCCGATTGTCTTGGGAGCGTTGAATAGCAAAAAAAATCCAGCGCCTGTAACTGCTGGAGATGACAATAACCATATCAAAGGAATTTACACCCGCGAAAAAATAAAATTAGAATTCGACGACGAAAAGAAAATTGTAACCATCGAAACACCCGGAAGCCAATCTGTGGTTATTGATGACGATGCAAAAAAAATAACACTGACCGACAGTACCGGAAACGTAATCGAAATGAGCGATGCCGGAATTACGCTGAAAAGTGCCAAAGACATTATTCTCGAAGCTACGGGCGACATCAAAATGAAAGGTGTCAACATCGAAGCCAAAGCCGATGCCCAACTCAAAGCAGAAGGTGGGGCAGGAGCGGAGTTTAAATCCGGTGGCAATACGGTTGTTAAAGGAAGTATGGTTCAAATTAATTAAAAGAAAAAATGTCACTAGCAGCACGAAGCGGAGATATGCACACTTGCCCCATGCTAACTGGAACAGTTCCTCATGTGGGCGGGCCTGTGATGCCGCCCGGCTGCCCAACCGTGATGATTGGTGGAATGCCCGCCGCACGTGTTGGCGATATGTGTACGTGTACTGGTCCGCCAGATACCATTGCCAAAGGATCGGCTACTGTCATGATTGGCGGAATGCCCGCAGCCCGACAGGGCGATACCACCGCGCATGGTGGAAGTATTGTAATTGGTTGCCCAACCGTCATGATTGGCGGATAAAAAATAAATACAATGAGTCAAGACGCGAATTACGATTTCTTAGGAACTGGTTGGAGTTTTCCTCCTTCCTTCAATCCCGTTTCGGGCGATGTGGTGATGACTTCATCCGTTGATGATATTCGGGCAAGTCTGGAAATTCTTCTTTCGACCACCATCGGTGAACGATTGATGCAACCCGGTTTTGGATGCAAATTGAACGAACTGATTTTTGAGCCGCTTACCGTCAATTTGCTAACCTACCTCAATAGTACCATTCGCGATGCCATCACACGTCACGAACCACGCGTCAAAACCGATAAAGTAACCATCGACTCATCGAATTACTTAGAAGGAATGGTTCGCATTGAAGTTGCATTTACAATTCCGGCTACCAATACACGCTACAATTTTGTCTATCCATACTACCTCAATGAAGGAAGTGGAATAAAACGTTGATCAGGAAAAACGCATTATGAGCACAACAGACAAAACTTCCTGTGGCTGTGAAACAGCAAACCCGCTTCAACGCGATGGCACTAGCCAGGCTCAACGCCTGCTGAAAGCCCTCGATCCGGCGTATGTTTCTGTCGATGAACGTACACCAGAAGATATGTTTCGCTTCGCATTAAAATATGCAGAGCAATTAAACTATTACAATTTAAACAATGAAGCTGACGGCAACTGGCTCAAGTTTTTACAACGCGATGCCTCCATGCTTGTTGCACTCATTGCCGGACAAGATACAGATACCTATAAAACCGATTTCGACAATACATTCGCACAATTAAAAACAACACCGTTAAACGATCCGCAGATTCCAGTTCTTTATGCCGAACTGTACCGTCCAATTATTCGTATTCTCAAACAAATTGGACAGTGGTTTGAACTCTGCGATCCGCAAATTTCACTTTACCGCGATCTCGAAGTTTATTTCCAGTCTATTTTTAATCAAGGATTGCTTCGCCTACGCGAACTCGATAAAGGCGCAGTTGTTTCGAGCTTACTCAGCACCGAACAATTAGTTGCTCCATTTGATTTTTTACCATCATCTTGGCAAGATCAAGTAGTTCCTGATGTTGATGTTAATGCCAATAGTTTGGTGTTTTCAGGATTTGTTGAGCATAAATTCAAAGCACTTGCTGGCGCGTCTTACCTGCAAAGCATTCTCGACGAGTTTATCAACACACTCAATTCAATCATTGATCGTGTACCTCAATTTATGGAAGAAAGTCTCGAACGCTTTCCATACCATAAAGCACATACCGCATTATTTATTTCCTTTATCGAATTGTTTGTTATTCTTCAGAAACACCTGAATAAATTAACAGCACGCCACCTCGATTTTTATTACGAGCGCGTTTTGCAATTGGCCCACAAACCTGCTGTGGCCGATCAAGTACACGTTATTTTTGAACTTGCGAAAACAGTTGTCGATAAAAATTATTTCCTTCCCGAAAATACCTTGCTCAAAGCCGGAAAAGATCGCCTTGGAAAACCCATGGTGTATGCCACCGACGATGATATTATCCTCAATCGTGCCCAAGCTGTTGATTTCCGAAGCATGTACATCGATCGCAACGAAATCAGCGAAGGCGTTTTTTGCTCGGCAGTGTATGCCGCACCTGTTGCCAACTCGAAAGATGGACAAGGCGAAGAATTGGATCCAAGCTTGCCACAATGGAAAGCATTTGGCGAATCGCAAGTTGGTAAAACAACTTCAACAACAACCATGCAGGATGCCGCACTTGGTTGGGCATTCGCATCGCATCAATTGATTCTTGGTGAAGGGCGACGCGAAATTCATGTTTGTTTCCGCATTCACGAAGATATTACCGCCGATATAGCAGCTTTTTTACGTGCTGCTAAAATTAATGCGACGGACGAAATTCAACTCACCGATTTTTTTAGTTGCGACGTAACGTCCAAAAAAGCATGGACCAAATTAAGTTGGGCAAAAACAAATTCGATTGGTGAAGCACAAGAACCTATTTTCATCAATAACATGAAAATTGTGTTTCGCTTACTGCTCGAAACAACAGATCCAGCTACCGCTGCTTGGAATGCCGACAATCATGGTGGCAATTACAATACCACTTGGCCGGTGCTCCGCATTTGCCTGAAAAATGTAGATCTCGGAAAAAATGATAAGGGCATAGCAACTGTTCATGCTAGTAATTTATACGATATTCTCACCGGGATCAGCCTCTCTGCCGATTCAGCCCTGAATAAACCCAAGGGCATACATATCGAAACCATTTCCATTGATGTGGATGTCAAACACGTGAGAAATCTCATCATTCAGAATGATCAGTTTAAGATCAATCCAGCAAAACCATTTCAACCTTTTGGTGTACTCGCACCGCAAGGCGCATCGTGGTACATCGGAAGCGAAGAAATTTTTTATAAGCAACTACATACTTTAAAATTTGACATCCAGTGGAACGAAGTTCCTGAACAAAATTTAGCGAATCATTACGCCGATTACGATAAAGTACTTGGACGAAGTGGCTCTACCTTAGGAACAAGTGGCTCTTTTACAAAAATCACTTCCAATTCCGTATTTACTGTTCAACTCGAACATTTATCTGATCGCGAATGGAAACCATACAAAGGGTTTGGAGACCAAGGAACAGAAACTTCGGTAACAACCTTGTTTGATAAAGACGATGCGAAGAAACCTTCACAAATTCTTATTCGCGATCCGCGCCGCCGCTCACCCATTTTTGACCGAAAAAAAGCAACGAACTATCCTTCGCTCACCGAATATCAAACCGATGTTCAAAAAGGATTTATTCGCTTGGTATTAAATGGCGTCGATTTTCAACATAAGAATTATGCCAATGCCTTGATGCAAGCTTCTGTTGTTTCGGCAGACAATCCGACACTCAAGTTGCTGATTAATCCTCCGTACACACCCTCGGTGAAAAGTATGGAAGCGCATTACACTTCTAAGCATAAACTCATTCGCAACCACGATCAGTTTTTTCACCTGCATCCATTTGGCGAAGCCGAACAAACGGTTCCCATGTACACTGGCGATAAAAAAGATGCACCGGAAAATACACAGCTACTCTTGCCCGAATTTGTCTATCGCAAAACCGATACCATTTACTCGAAAGCAAGCGTTATTGTCAAAGACATCACACGCCGTTGCGAAGGCATGTTGTTTATTGGGCTGAAAGAACTGCAACCACAGCAAAGTGTTTCCATGCTGGTGCAAGTTGTCGAAGACAGTGGAAATCCCGACCGCAATGTGCCTGAAATCTCGTGGTCGTACCTCCGCAAAAATGAATGGGTACAATTGAGCCAGTCCGAAGTCATTACCGATTCTACAAATGGATTTATTACCAGTGGATTGATTGAACTCAGTATTCCTGCCGACGCATCATCTTCGAATACGCTGATGCCTTCAGGGTTGCATTGGTTGCGCGCCTCAACGGTGTTGAATGAAACAACGAGTGATGCGGACGAATACACTTCGCCAGGCGATACTTTATCGCTCTGCAATGTATTGTCTATTCAAACACAAGCCGTTCGTGCAAAATTCATTGACAATAAAAACGATCCACAACACCTCGAATCCGTTCTTTCAGCCGAAACGATCACAAAACTAGAAAATAGCGATTCGGCCATTAAATCCGTCAAACAACCATTTGCTTCGTTTGGTGGTAAGATGGCTGAAACAGCAACCGAATACCGCCGCCGTGTAAGCGAACGCTTACGCCACAAAGAACGTGCGATTACACTTTGGGATTACGAACGAATTGTACTCGAAAATTTCCCTTCCATCTACAAAGTCAAAGCCATCAACCATACCCGTTATGCGAGTATCGATGGGCAGGCTTGCTATACCGAATACGCTCCAGGAAATGTTTGTGTAACGGTTGTTTCCAACTTGCGCAATCAAAATCAAATTAATCCACTTAAACCAAGCACGAGCATTGGAACACGCGAAGCTATTCGCGATTTATTGATCAGTCGGACTTCGATGTTTGCCAATATTCAAGTCATCAACCCAAGCTACGAAGAAATTTATGTAGAGTGCAAAATTCAGTTTGGAAAAGCATACCAAAGTGATAGTGGCTATTACCGCAACATCTTGGTCGAAGACCTGAAACGATTCCTCTCGCCTTGGGCTTATGACGATGGTTTTGATGTGGTCTTTGGTGGAAAAATTCACATGTCATACATTCTCAATTTCATTGAAGAACGTGAGTACGTCGATTACGTTACCGATTTCTTTTTGTTTCAAGTCAAAGATGAAATTGAAACTGGTGAAAAAATATCCATTGGACCACTCGAAACGATTAGCGCATCCAATGCCCGTTCTATTCTTGTTTCATCCGATACGCACAATATCTATTACTGAGAACTATGCTGCCCGAAAAACAATTAACCATACCGAAAGTTCCAGCCCTTGACACGAGCGAGAATTATGAAGCGCTCTATCAAGAAGGATTGAAATGGATTGAAAAACTTTCTGGCAAAGTCTGGACAGATTACAATACTCACGATCCGGGAATTACAACGCTTGAATTGCTTTGTTATGCGATAACTGATTTAGGTTACCGTACCTCGTTTGATATGGCCGATTTGCTCACGCCTGCCCCTACGAGTACCGAAGATCCGATGCATGATTTTTATACTGCTGCTGAAATTCTTCCGGTAAACCCCACGACGATGAACGATTTGCGCAAACTCATCATCGATGTAAAAGGGGTGAAGAATGCATGGATCACCAAAGCAAACACAACTGAAGTTCCAATTTATACAGAACCTAGAAAACACCGTTTTACGACCGATATAACTAAAGGCTATCGCATCCTTCCATTGAATGGATTGTTTAATGTGCTTCTTGAATTTGAATTGCCGCCTGATGGCAAAGAAGACGATGAACTCAGCGATGAGGAAAAGCTAATGCGCAGCAATCAACGCGAACTGGTGCGTTCTGATGTGCGCCGAAAAGTAATGGCACACCGTAATTTATGCGAAGACCTGCTCGGTATTCAAGAAGTGAATTACGACGATATTGCAATTTGTGCAGACATCGAAGTACAATCGAATGCCGATATCAATAAAGTCAACGCCGCTATTTATGAGATCGCTTACGAGTATTTCTCGCCACAACTCAATTTTTATACGCTTGAGGAAATGATCGAGAAAGGAAAAACCATCGATCAGATTTTTGACGGGCCGCGTTTGGTACATGGATTTATTGATTCGGAAGAGCTGGAAGCATCAACATTGCGTACCGAATTGCACGTGTCAGATCTATACAATTCGATCATGGATTTGCCCGAAGTTGTGGCCATCAAGAGTTTTAAACTGTTGCGCTACATCAGCGGTAAAAAACCAGAAGAAGCGGCATGGACAATGCCCATTCGTTCGCTCCGTGCGCCGCGCCTCTCGCGTGGAAAATCGAAAATGATTTTCTACAAAGGCTTTCTGCCATTTATGGGCAAAGAAGATGAGGTACGCAAAGAATTTGTAAAACGTATTCAAAATTCCCGCCGTTTCAGAAAAGTTGGCCACAAAGACGATATCGATCTGCCAACCGGACGCTACCGCGAACTCGAAGACTATTTCCCCGTTCAAAATGATTTTCCAGTTACTTACGGAATTGGAAATGTAGGGCTGCCCGATTCGGTGAGCGATGCGCGCAAAGCACAGGCGAAACAAATGAAAGCGTATCTGTTAATTTTTGAACAGATACTCACCAATTACCTCGCACAACTCGCGGGTGTTGGAAAATTATTTTCAAGCAATCAAACCATCGATCGGCGTACACTCACCATCAATGGAAAAAGTTATTTCTCGCAAGCACTAAAAGATATTGATGGACTTGAAGATTTATTGCGGTTTGCAAACTATCAAGACGATTTGCAATTGTTGGTTGAGGATGAAAAATTATTCTCCGAACGGCGCAATAAAATTCTAGATCACCTCATTGCTCGTTTTTGCGAAGAAATGACCGATTACAGCTTGCTTGTCCGTCATAACCTCGGCGAATCGGAAGGATCGCGCCGCCTCATTTCCGACAAAGAAGCATTGCTGTTTGATTATGCTGCACTCAGCCGCGATCGGGGCAAAGCATTTGACTACCGCTTCCGCTTGCCAACTGATGATGATAACAAAGAAAGCGTTTGGAACACAACCAATATTAGCGGATTGAAATTGCGCATTGCGCGTTTAATCGGTTTGGTTGGAACACCCGTTGAAGATGAAAACGATAGTTTCTTACGTGTGTTGCGCGAAGGAAAAGGACATTACGTTGAAATGGTGGATGAAAACGGAAAATTACTCCTGAGTTCTGGTGTTTTTGAAAAACTGCAAGATGCTGTCAATTTCAAACATTACCTCCGTGAGTGTATCAATCGTCCAGAGAATTTTAAAAAATTTGTTTCCGAAGGAAAAGAATTTTTATACATCGAAGCACCACAATTGCCGGGCGATGAGCAGTACGAAATCTTGTCCGCCATCACCATTGCAAAAGAAGGCACCGAGTATTTTGTTACATTGAAATATGATGGAATTCAATACCTGAAATCAAAAGCATTAACATCGCAGGCTAAAGGCGTAAAACTCATCAATGCCATGCGTGTAGCTGCTAGCGTAGAAGATACCTTGCAAAAAGTCGATGGTGGTACAATGTACGCGCTCGTCGGAATTCCCGAGGATTTAAATATTTCAGTTGTACAAGATGGATTAAAAGGTTGGGAAGTTTTGGTTCGCGATGACAACGACAATGTGATTATGCGAAGCAAGTATTTCCAAACCAAAACAAGTGCAGAAGCGTATAGATGGAAAATTGTTCGTGCGGCTTATCACGATGCTGCTTGGTCGAGCGAAACGACTTCTGGTGAGTATTATTTTTACTTAAACGATATTTTTGGAGAACTAACGATCAATGGTGATTTTCCAGAATTACTGCATAGCATCGCTTATGCTTTAGAAGCAACCCGCGATTCGGTTTTGGCCGATGCACGCGCAACACTTGCTTTTTCTGTATTGGCACAACTTCCTGTTGGTACACCATATCACGAAGAAGATATTGCCGAAGTCCGTCGAATTTTATTGGAACAAATTCCTTCTGCCGTTAGTAATCCACTTTCACCCGATTTAGAACCCGGCGAAATAAAAACACCGTTCGAGAAACTACAAGAACATGTTAAGGCCGAACTGACTGAAATTGCCGAGAAAGACACCATCTTACGTCGTACCATTGCGCCTGATTTTTTTGAAATTGTAGAAACAACGGTTGGCGATGGACTCGAAACAAGCCAAGTTTGGTATGTGTCGATGAAGGTAAAACCTGATGCTTTATCTCCGGCGGTTGAAGTCTTGCGCACATTTAATGAAGACAGCATTGTCTGTGCCCAAAATCAAAAAATGTTTATCCTCCAATCTGGCGATGATGAAGAACGTTACGATTTTGTAGTTGACGACAATAAACATTATTACGAATTGTATAGCGACTGTGAAGAAGATGGTCCAATTGCACGCGGCCCAGGTTTTGACACGAAAGAAGAATGCCGTCAAGCATTGACAAAACTGATTCAAACGTTTCGAGCCTATTGCGACATCGAAGATTTCCATCTAGTCGAACATATTTTACTTCGTCCACGCGTACTCGAAAACAAGCTCCTTCCTGCTTGTGTTGAGTATGATGAAAATGTAAAATCGTACAAAGAAGCTCCTGCATATACCATTGTTATTCAAAAAGAAACGAAAGCGTTTTCTTATACTATTCGTTCTGCTTCCGGTATTGTGATGTCTAGCAATGGCAGTGTGAAAACCTACCAAGAATGCCTCGATAGCATTAATTTGTTGCGTACACGAGCGATGTCTGAGAGTAATTACCTCATTCAGAAATCGACAAAGAAATTTTCGATTACCGTTCCGCAATTGACTTCGGGTGATGATAAGGATGAACCTTTAGAAGATTTAGCAACCAGTATGGCTTATCCAACGCTCGAGGCCATGAATACTGAAATTGCCGAACTCGTTATGTGGTTTGCTTTTCAAGAAGACCTTACGGCCAATATGCCCCCTGCGGCTGACTGTACCTTACAGGACGATCCGTATTCCTTCCGTATCAGTTTTGTATTGCCGTCGTGGCCAACACGTTTCCGCAGTGCTTATTTCAGACAATATGTCGAACGCATCATTCGTCAGGAAACGCCCGCACATATTTATGCGAAAATATGTTGGATTGGTCTCGACCAAATGAGTCAGTTTGAAAAAGATTATCAAGCTTGGCTCAAAACGCTCAACGAACGAAACAAAATGCTTTCAAAAGAAGTAGCTAATTTTTTCGATGTTCCCGCGGTACCCACACCCGAAGTCGCCGATCAGTTTGTAGAAACATTGTTTAGTCTTACCAATGTTTATCCTACGGCAATTTTGCACAGTTGCGAAGACATTGAAAGCGACGAACCTGAAGTTATTCTCGGTTATACCTCACTCGGATCATTCTGATATAAATACACTCACTACCAAATACGTTCTGCCATGAACAATCAGCTTACCAAACAGTTTCCGGTTTTTGAAGCCAATCAAATCCTCACACACAAACACCTCAACGATTTGCGGGCGTTTTTGGATGAAGAAAACAGAATCACCCGCACACACCTTTCCGGTACAGGAATTGTTTGTGGTTTGCTGGTTTCCCGAAATCTTGAAGCTAGCACCATTACCTTGAAAAATGGTTTTGGAATTACAAGCCTCGGACATTTACTGGAAGTGCCTGAAACATTGGTGTTGTCCTATTACCGCACCTACATGGAGCCTGTAGAGGAAGACAATAAATATAAGTTTAAAGAAAGCTCAATCCCAACATCGACCGTTTACGAACTCTTTGTTTCAGAACCAGAGGAAGACGAGGTCATTGAAGAAAATCCTGTCCTTCCACTTTCAAAAATCGCGGATATATCAGATTATGCGGTGGTCGTTTTTCTCGAGCATTTGCAAAAAGATTTACGTTCATGCACCGGAACAAATTGCGACAATAAAGGCAAGAGCAGCGAATATCGCATTCGCGTTTTGCTTGTAGATAAAGACGATCTAGATGCTTATGAATCCGATAGTTTCTTAATCACCGTTGATAATTTTCCACGCCTTTCCATTCCTCGTGTAAGGTGGAATGATCTGAAAAATGCCGTGAGCGCAGAAACCTTGCGAAGCGCATACCTCAAAGTAATGGGAGATGCTAGTTTTGGCGTTCCTGCAATTGTTGCAACAATTCCCCAAGTCTGGACGCGTTTTGCATTGCCTTTAGGGATTGCTTTTTCCGAAGCTCGGGTAACAGAAGCCGCTTCTAACTTGACTGGAATTTTATCTTCAGCAGATATACAATACAGTTGGGATCACTTGCGTGTAGTTTGTCTCGCATGGAATGAATTTGCCGATGTGGTTTGCGAAATGATTGGATCGTGCGGATTAGAAATTCCATATCACCCACGCCATTTGGTTGCCGGATTGCTTGTTCCTGAAGCCAAAACAAAAACAGATCGCTACCGCACCACATTTATTCAACGTGGTCCTATCGATGCCGAACACAAGTTGTTGTATCGCGCACAATTGTTGTTTGAACGATTGGTCGTATTGCTGGAGAGTTTTAGAATTCCGCCCAAAAATAATTTACCAGTTTACCTTACCCCATCTACAAGTCCTGCGGAAGTTTTGTCGTTGCAGAGCATTCCGTTTTATTATCCTTTTAATGGTGCTAGAACTGCTTTGCTTCGCCTTTGGAATCCATTGAAAACGATGAAAGGACGATCGCATACACAGTATTGCTATTGGGCATCAAGCTATGATGAAAACACAACCGTTGACGATGGTTTTTTCCCTCCGCAGTACGCACGACCATTTAGTTTTTATCCTTATCCAGAAACATTTTTGCGGATAGAAGGTTTGCATGGAAAGGAAAGAAACGTTGCAATCAATCAGTTAGAAAAAGCTAAAAGAGATTTCAATCTAAATTTCCGTATCGAGACCCTTTACCTTACTGATGATATCGAAACGATTCAACTGGATAAAATCAATGGATGCGATCATACAACGAATGGCGAAGAATTTTTAATTCGCATTTCGGCAGCATTGAATGCGTACAAGAAATTGACCAACTACATCAATACCGTTGCGACTCTTTTCTATAAAGATAAAAAACCAAAACAGCTCGAAGATTTTATAGGAGTAATAAATGCGATGATTAATTTCTTACAAGAAGTTACATCCATCACAAGTTTCAAATCGTCCGAATTTCAGCGTGGGTATAAAAAAGTGCAAAGTGCATTTGTCGAAATGCTCGCTCAATTTGATTTAGAATTTAGCCTGTCATCGAACTTCCCAGCAGGATCAGTCGAAGGAGAATTAATCAACATCGCTTCAGCTCTTGTTACCGATTTGATTGAACTTTTTGCAGAAGAAAAACTCTACACAGGAATAGTTCGTACTTGGAGCACTTGGTTTATACACAACGAACGCGAACGGTATGCACGTGCTTATACCCGACAGTTTTCTTCCTTTGTTTCAAAAAATACAGGCATCGAACATTTTTCGGGAACATGGCGAGGAGGTACATTTTATCTCGTCTGTGTTGCGAATCCCAAAAGTCCGGAATTGCCTTCTCCCGAAACGGAAGAAATGGTTTCAGCACCTTCGGAAGTAACCATGTTTCGCTCATCAACGGTCGATGATGAACCCACAGTAAATTCCGGTTATACCGTAATTGCTGATTTCACAGCACCAACATGTTGCGTTGATTTTGGATGTACCAATACGATCGACGAACAACTATTGATCAAAATTTTGAGTAATATGAATGTGATTTTACCATTCTTGCCCAAAGACGATTTGATCTTTGCCCTCACCAATCAGCCGGTTGCCATACATCCGCAGTTGAACGATGTGAATATCTATTACAAACAACCAATTCGGGTTGAAGCTTATGAAGAATCAACAGTAAGTAATTACGATACAAAAGCGGGTGGTAAAATACGTGTGATAAAAGGGGCTGGTATTCAAACACATTTTGAATACACATCTCCCAAAGATTTTGTTGGACTAGACAGTTATGTCTATACCGCTTTAACCAACGATGGAAAACGAGAAGATGCCATTATTTGGATTCGCGTTCGCGAACGGAAAAAACCACAATTCAATTTCCCTTCTCCGTATAGTGTCTGTTGGAACGAAAATTTGGAAATCGAAATTCCAATCGATTACAACGATTACAAGGAAGAAGACATTATTGTAACCGGAAATGGTGTGTTTTTTGACACTACTCGTGGACGTTGGTATTTCAGTTTTGCAAATGCCAAAGGAAGACCAACAAGCATCTCTTTGAACTTTGCCGAAAAAGCAACTCCGAAAGTTCCTTTACTACCTGCACCTTTTGTAATAACCATCGAATCGATTCCGGGATTCTCCTATACCACACCAACTTGGAGTAAAACCTCGGTTGGTAATGTATTGATGATACCGATTACTGATCTTTCGGTGAATACAACAACCATCAATTGGTTTATTGAAGTAGAAAATGTTCGCCGTCAAGTTAGTTTTGTTACAGATCATCTCGAGATTCCGATTGAACTGCTACATTCACCAACAACGGTAGAAACAGATCCATTAACGTTTACATTCACAATTGTTCAAGAAGTATTTGGTAGTATGGGCTGCCGCAACGAACATTTGAGCAATGCAATTACGGTTCCAAACCCCGATGCAACAACTACCGCATCTTCGGCATCCTTTGCACCATTGACACTTAATCTCTGTCAGAAGGATCCTGTAACTGCAATCAGCTATTCGACTGTTCCGGCCAATGCGAGAACCAGTGTTTACTTATCTGGAGCACCCGGAACTTCCGTGTATGAAGACCCTGCTGGAAGTGGAAACTGGTTTATTGATCCAAACCATTCCGCGATTCAGTCTTCGCCTGTGCTATTAAACGTTTTGCGTCGGTCTGATAATTTTATTCTAAATACGATACCGCTAACGATTAATATTACACCAATCGTTTTATTTGATCGTTATACCTCAAAATTTGGTGAACGCACTTATGTTGGTTTATTTGACAAAACCGTAGATGCCGCCAAAACCACTTGGAATATCTATAAGAATAAAACACTCGCATTCAATATCGACAATAAAGCAGTTGCTGTACAAGCTTTTGACAAAGAAGCCCTTTCTTCCATCACATTCGATTTGTTGATTGTTGGCAGTACTGTATGTGAAGGAAGTCGTAGCAGTTTGGCTAGTTTCAAAGGTATTTCCAGTTTGCGTACGAATTCGCCTGGTGTATTTTCAGAAAATTTTGTTTATACATCAGCCATGTTGCAACGGACATTGCTCTTCACAACGCCGTTGAAGGAATTGACGACACTCAATACGATTCGCACCAAATCTGATACCTATATGCTAAACGTACGTGCCTATATGCAAAATCCGATTGGTAGAGATATAACAAGTGTCAATCAGTTAGCCGCAGCGGCGCATTCTTTGTTAGGTTCAATGGATACTACTTATGCAAAAGGGTCAGCTGCAATTGATGCTGCTTCTGGTTTGAATTATGCCGATGCTATCAGGATGGTATTCTTCAATGTCATTGGTTTACTTTTTCATTGTAACCAAGACATATCAAAGACTGAAGTGCAAGGGACAATACCACCATTTACAAGCGGTGTGCCTTCAACGATTACACCCATAGGCATAATGATTCAGTACTGGATTGAACGTTTGTTCTTTAAACGAGATACAACAACACTTCCACTTATTGACGTTACGCATGATGTGGATATATTGACCTTCTGGATCGATAATGCATCAGCAAAACCAGAATTACGCGATTTCCTGAGTAAAATTCGTGCACAGTATATATCGCATACCAATAATATATGATCAATCACATCATCAACAAACAAGTGATCGACCTGCGTCTTCCCCAAAAGGAAGGCGCTTGGTTGCTTCAACAGCAAATGAAAGAATTGTATCAGAACGAGTTGTTAAACGTGCTCGATCAACAATTCTCGAAAATTGCGGGTGATGATGATGTATTGCGTATTGATAAACTCGAAATTGATTTAGGAATTATCAGCAAGGATAAATTGGCAGAAGCTTTTCGAGAAAAATTAAATGAATTATTGCCCGAACGCATTGCCGAATTAAAAACGCAAGCCGTTGTCGAAAGAAACAAACTGCAATTCAATGCTAACGAAGGAATAAATGCTGCACAGGCTTCTGCTCAAAACGAATTAGAGCAGACAAGCCTTACGGAACAATTCGTCAGTTTGCTCGATCATTTTTTCACGACGGGAAATATACCTTGGTGGGGAAATTCGCAGCAAACGCCAATTTCTATTGTACATGTTTTTGAGCGCGCCTTGCGCGATGAATCGATTTTGTTACGATCCTATATTCAACGTTGGATTCAGCGTGATGCGGTTTTAAAACGAATGATTTTACAGATTCCATCCAAATTTGATCCGCTGATTGTTCAATTACTTTGTGAAACTCGAATTGCAAACAGTGTCATAGATTTTCTCAAAACATGGAATTCGGAATTGCTCAACGACAGTCGTTTTAAAAACGATGTTGTTCTTCGACGCATTTGGTTGTATAAAACCAGTGCAATTTTGGCCAATCCCGTTATTGCCTTGCATCGCGTAGCAACTGAGACAGAAACGGTACGCATTCAAACCGCATTTTTGCAAGCGGCAGCTGGAATACTGGCCTTGGATGTGCAACAGGTTGAAATTCAAATGTATCGCCAGTTGATCGAAAATAAGCAGGATCATTATATTCCAGAATCACTTGTTTCTTGGCTCATACTTTGGGAAAAACGCGAAGCCGATTGGGTAAAACAATTTTCCGGCGGTGAACAACGTGTACTCGATCTTGCCGTATCTATTTGTCAAGCGCTTCCTGTTACGTTGATCGCAGGACAATCCGCGTATGAACGTGTTCAGTATGTATTCAAGAAAATAAATACGGATAGCAATCGGAAATTTGAACAAAAAATCATTGCTTCGCTTTCGGGCAATATTCTTAAAAAAGCAGCCAATACCCTTTTTAATACGTTACGCTTCATTCGCAAAGAATCAAGTACAACACTTGCTGGAAATACGGATTCGACACACTATGCAGTTGATGAACAAACGGCATTAACACAATCGAAATCTTCTGATAAGCGTATTGATGTGTCTGAAAATGTATCGGAAAAACGTATAGTAACTCAACCGATTTCAAACCAAGACAACCAGCTATCGAATCCCGATATACAAAATGCAATTCCAGCAAGCGCAAAAAAGAATGATAAAAAAACAAATACAATTGAAAAGCATACTTCGCAAAAAGTAAATACAGCAATCGACACAACGGCAGATGAAACTAACGATGCATCAAAATCGGTAACGCAAGAAAACAGCAAATCGCTTGCAGAGAAAAAGCAGGGTGAAAAAGCAACACCAGAATCGAAACGTTCATCAGCGCAAGTTAGACCGCAAGAAAATCTGCTATCTGCAAACATCAACGAGAAAGAGCAAATTGCAGCTGACGAAACTGCAAATCTTCATGTACTAACCGAAGAATCACAAACACCTTCAGCCATTCAAAAGCGATTGAGTAGTTGGATTGAAGAAGTACAAAACAATCCATTTTCAAAAAGTTGGGAAACGTCCTCAAATCAGCCAAATAACACATCGTCGTCGGCATCAAGTTATACCTCAGATCCAATTCCATTTTTTGCCGACGAACCGGAAGAAGCGCAAACACAATGGGCGGGTTTGGTTTTGCTCGCACCTTTTTTGCAAATGTTTTTCAATAACCTGCAGCTCACAGGCGATCTAGGATTTGTTGATGTTGCGGCTCAAGAAAAAGCGGTGTTTATCCTGCATTATGCCGCTTGCAAAAAAACAAAAGCAGAAGAACACGAATTAGCCTTGCATAAACTTTTGTGTGGTTTGCCCATTGACTATCCCTTGCCGTCAAGTATGAAGTTGACGAAGGATGAAAAACAAGAAACCAATGATTTACTCGACGCAGTAGCATCGCAATGGACGTCTTTGCATACGGAATCAGGTCAAGCCATTCGCCAATCGTTTTTGCGGCGCAATGGACTCATTCGCAAACAAGATGGTGCGTGGCTCGTACGCATTGAGCGCGAATCAATAGATATACTCATCGATTCCCTACCATGGGGATTTTCAATTATCAAAACAGGATGGATGCAACAACTCATACAGGTAGAATGGTAAGCAAAGACCCCGTAACCCTAAATGCTGAAACACTCGAACGCGAACTCGCATGGCTCTCGGAAGTGATTGACACGCGTATGCGTCTGTATTTTGGACAAGAAACAAGTTATGCAGATATTACAGAAGTAACACCGCCCGATCCCGTACATGAAAATTCGATGTATGCGGGATTGATCAAGCATTACGAAATGAGTGCCGAGGAGCGTTTGGTATTTATGCTTGCGCTTGCTCCGCACATTCGTCCACAATTGCTCGATGTGTTTTTTGTGAAGAATGGAAATGTTGATCGTGGCTTTACCGAATTTGGTGGCATCAAAGCGCAAAGTCATGGCGGCTTGTTGCCAACAGCAGAAACGGCCATTTTTATGCTTGCTGGCGAAGACCTCAAGAAACGATTTGCTTATCAATATATGTTTGATGGCGAACATTTTTTTGCGCGGCACAGTGTCATGAAATTGGAACCAGCGCCGCCAGGAGAACCCGCATTGTGTGGCTTGCTTGCCGTTTCGCGCGAGATTATCGATTTTGTTACACTTGGTCATGCGCGAAGACCAACGTTTGATCGTGATTTTCCGGCGAAACGCATTTCAACACCGCTTGATTGGGACGATTTGGTGTTGGATGGATTGGTACGCGAACAAATTGAAGAGATTCAAGCATGGATGCAGCACGAACATACCATTATGGAAGTGTGGGGAATGGGTAAGAAATTAAAACCCGGTTACCGTGCATTGTTTTTCGGCCCTCCGGGAACTGGAAAAACGTTGACCGCTTGTTTGCTCAGTCAGTTGACTGGACGTGATATTTACCGTATTGATTTGTCGATGATTGTTTCAAAATACATTGGCGAAACGGAGAAAAATCTTTCGCGTGTGTTTGAGCAAGCAGAGAATAAAAACTGGATTTTGTTTTTCGACGAAGCGGATGCGCTCTTTGGAAAACGAACCAAGGTTGAAGATGCGCATGATCGTTATGCCAACCAAGAAGTGAGTTATTTGTTGCAACGCATCGAAGATTTTCCAGGCACTGTTATTTTGGCCTCAAATTTTAAGAGCAATATGGATGAAGCGTTTATGCGTCGCTTTCAAAGTGTTATCCATTTCTCGATGCCACGTCCAGATGAGCGTTTGAAACTTTGGAAACTAGCATTTCCTGAAGCTGTGGTTTTGGAAAAAAATATAGATTTAAAAACCATCGCAGAACGATACGAAATTGCGGGTGGTTCAATTATCAATGTGGTTCGTTATTGTGCAATGGCAGCATTGCGCCGAAATGGAAATATCATTACTCAAGAAGATATTTTAGAAGGTATTCGTCGCGAATTCCGCAAAGAAGGAAAAACATTATAACATAGTTTAAATAAATTTCCATGAGTTCTGGAAGTAGCACAAGCAAAACAAAAACGATTGGTCGCGCTGCCGAAACGGCGCAGACTGTTCGGCCTGCTGCTGCTCATCAGAACCAACCACAAACCATTCGCGCCAAAGAAAATTCGGCTGGATCGATACTCCAGACGAAGCCACAAATTCAGCCCAAACTAAAAATGGGTCGCGTGGGCGATGCGCACGAGCAACAAGCCGATGCGATGGCCGAAAAAGTGGTGAAGATGACCGAAGCGCAAGTCCGCGCAAAAGGAAATCCAACACCATTGGCTGCCGGAATTCAACGCAAAGCAAAAGACGATAAAGACATCAAGCGCCAAGCAACAGATTTTATTTCTGTTGCCAGTTTGCAGAAAAAAGCAAACGATGAGAAGTTGAAGAAAGCTGCTGACGAAAAGTTGCAGAAGAAAATGAATGATGAGAAAGAAGTGAAGAAAGCTGCTGACGAAAAGTTGCAGAAAAAAATGAATGATGAGAAGGAAGTGAAGAAATCTGCTGACGAGAAGTTGCAGAAGAAAATGAATGATGAGAAGGAAGTGAAGAAATCTGCCGACGAAAAGTTGCAGAAAAAAATGAATGACGAGAAGGAAGTGAAGAAAGCTGCTGATGAGAAGTTGCAGAAGAAAATGAATGACGAGAAGGAAGTGAAGAAAGCTGCTGATGAGAAGTTGCAGAAAAAAATGAATGACGAGAAGGAAGTGAAGAAAGCTGCTGATGAGAAGTTGCAGAAGAAAATGAACGATGAGAAGGAAGTGAAGAAAGCTGCTGATGAAAAGTTACAGAAGAAAATGAATGATGAGAAGGAGATTAAAAAGAAGCCAGAGGAGAAGATTCAGAAAAAAGTTAGTGAAGAAAAAGTTCAGAAAACCGATCTGAAAGCACTGGTTGCACCTAAACTCGTGGCCATGAAAACGGCTACCTTGGTTCAACCATCAACTATTCAGAAGAAGGAAGAGAAAAAAATAGAGAAAAAAGAAGAGAAAATTCAGAAAGCTGAACAAAAGAAAGAAGTTCAGCCGATGATGGCTATTGCGCCGCGCATTGTTTCGTTGAAAGAAGAGAAAAAACTGGAGAAGAAGGACGAAAAGAAGATTGAAAAGGCGGAAGAAAAAATACAAAAGGCCGAACAAAAGAAAGAGGTTCAGCCGATGACCGTTGCCGCGCCGCGCATTGTTTCGTTGAAAGAAGAGAAAAAACTGGAGAAGAAGGACGAAAAGAAAATTGAGAAAACGGAAGAGAAAATACAAAAGGCCGAACAAAAGAAAGAGGTTCAGCCGATGGCTGTCGCCGCGCCCCGCATTGTTTCGTTGAAAGAAGAAAAAAAACTGGAGAAAAATGAATCGTCGGGTATGCTTCAACGCGAAGCCGTGGAGGAACATGATCCCGATCACGCACCAGAAGGCTTTGAAACAAAAATTGCAGCAGCCGGCGAAGGTCGTCCGCTCGATCGCGAGACGCGCGCTTGGATGGAGAATCGGTTTAATGTTGGATTTTCACAAGTACGCATTCATACCAACAGCACAGCAGCGCGGCTGTGTCAGGAAGTAGGTGCACATGCGTTTGCGTATGGCGCACATATTTTTTTCAATACCGGAAAATACAATCCATCATCTGAAGCCGGAAAGTTTTTGTTGGCGCACGAATTGACACACGTGATTCAGCAAGGATTTGCAGATGAACCCGCACACGTACAACGCACAGAAGAAAGGAAACCACAACTTAAAATAGATCGGCTTGCTGATCCAGCTGTTCAAGCAAAAGCAGCTGAACCGGTAGTTGCAAAAACAGCCGATGCGCAGGTACAACGCGCACCCGCTGGCGTAACGGCTGCGCCTGTGAGTGTACAACGTGGCGCGTTTGATCGCGTGCGCGGAGGATTAGCTGCTTTGGCTGCCAATATCCCCGGGTATTCGCTGATTACTGTAATTATTGGTTACAATCCAATTTTAGGTCAGGCGGTAGAACGCAATTTCACCAATATCCTGCGCGGCTTTATGGGCTTGATTCCGGGTGGCGAAATTTTATTCCAAGTGCTAAATAGTTATCAAGTTGTTGAGCGCATCGGAACATGGGTGAGCCAACAACTTACGGCTATGGGAATTAGTAGCAGCCTCATTCGCACCGCCTTCGATCAATTTGTTGAATCGTTAGGTTTCTCGGATGTCTTTAGTCCGGGCGATGTTTGGGAGCGCGCAAAACGAATTTTTACGGATCCGATTAATCGCGTTAAAAACTTCGTAGCTGCATTAATTACGCAAGCGATTGCGTGGTTGAAAGAAAAATTCTTAAAACCGATTGGCGATTTTGCGGCGCAGATTCCGGGATACAAACTGTTTAAGCTCATCATCGGAAAAGATCCGTTTACCAATGAAGCAGCACCAACCACACCGATGAGTGTGATCGAAGCGGTGGCGGAATTTATTCCGGGCGGCGATGAGAAAGTAGCGCAACTCAAAGAGTCGAAAGGCTTGCAAAAAGCGTACGATTGGTTTATGAACGAAACCAAAGTACGCAACCTGACGTGGGCGAGAATCAGTGCTACTGTTGGACAGATTTGGGACAGTTTACAATTGTCGGATATTTTAAGTCCGATTGCAACGATTCAGCGTGTGGGCAATATTGCTGCGCCTTTGATGACGGATTTGATTGGGTTTGCGGGGGCGTGTTTGGAAAAATTATTGGAAGTCATTTATGAAGCGGTGATGGGTGCTGGTGGCGCACGTATTTTGGCCATCATCAAACGTTCTCGTGCAACATTCTTAACTGTTATTCGCAATCCGGTTGGGTTTTTAGGAAATCTTGTGCGTGCGGTGGGTATGGGCATCCGCAATTTTGGAGGCAATATTTTGCGCCATTTGCAAGCTGGTGTCATTACTTGGCTCACTGGAACATTGGGCAATGCAGGGGTACAATTGCCCACAACATGGGACTTGAAAGGAGTTGTCATGTTTATCATGGGATTGCTTGGCATTACTTGGCCTAATATTAGAACCATTGCTGTGAAAGTTTTTGGAGCACCTGTTGTAACATTTTTAGAAACAGCAGCAGGTTTGATCATGGATATTAAGGAGAAAGGGTTTGTGCAAACTATGAAAGACCGCATCAGCGAATACTTCAATGGGTTGAAAGAAATGGTTTTGGGAAAAATCAAATCGTTTATTCAGGAGCGTATTGTGATGTCGGGTATTCAATATCTTGTTTCTTTACTTTCTCCTGTTGGTGCGGTTATTCAGGCTATTATAAAAACATATCAGACGGTGATGTTTTTTGTAGAGAAGATCAACCAAATTTTAGATTTTGTGGAGTCGGTTGTGAATTCGATTTCCAATATTGCTAATGGTTCATTGGGTCAAGCGGCTGCATACATTGAACAAACGATGGCACGTACGATACCACTCATTCTCGATTTCTTAGCGCGGATGATTGGGCTGGGTAATATTAGTGGAAAAATTAAGGATGCGATTGCTAGTGCTCAGCAATTTATTGCGCAGAAGATTGAGGCTGGGATGGTTTGGGTGAAGGCGCAGGTGATACGGTTGGTGCAAATGGGAAGAGATGCGGCAAATCGAGTTATTCGATGGTTAACTATTCGCCGTCCATTTACTACTCCATCAGGAGAGCAACATACAATTTTCTTTCGAAAAGTTGGGGGGCAACACAAACTTAGAATGCAAAGTGTTGAGATGGACGTTGAAAATTATTTAAATCAACTGCTTGAAAAGAATAAAAACGATTCTTCAAAA
>JAAFIA010000052.1 GCA_013298545.1 Bacteroidota bacterium
CAACAAAACCCATCTGTCGATCAACACTAGAGCGAGCAAAAAAAAGTAAATAGAAGACGCTTTATTGAGATAACGTCTGGTGTGAGGGAGCATTGTACTAAAATGTGGGTTTTTCAACGAAAAAAATCTGGACTGGGCTATCAGAATCCTGTGTATGGACAATAGATGCATTGCAAAACTAAATAGAAAATAGCGATTCAAAAAAGGAGAGACATTATACTTGTGTAGATCAAAATCATTGTCTAGATTTAGCTTATCAAAATAAAAAAGTAAACAGCAAACAAACCGACACATGAAAACACAACTACTTACATCACTAAAACTGCTAGCACTATGTGTCTTTGCGTTTTCGCAAAGTCATTCGCAAACAGTTACGTTTAACTACACAGGAGGGATGCAGACCTATACTGTACCAGTTGGTGTTACACTCCTTACGATTGATGCTTATGGCGCGCAGGGTGGCTTTGGCTACAATGTGCCAAACGTAACGCCAGGTCTTGGAGGACGTGTACAGGCATCACTTGCCGTAACACCGGGCGAGGTACTGAATATTTATGTTGGTGGTCAGGGAGGTCCTGGCGGAACAACAGTTGGTGGTACTGCTGGTTACAATGGTGGTGGCACAGGTGGCGGCTGGTCAGGTGGACGCAGCGGTGGTGGCGGTGGCGGTGCGTCTGATATACGTCAGGGCGGCAATGCGTTGGCCAATCGTGTGATTGTGGCTGCGGGTGGCGGTGGTACAGGTGTGAATCACTCTTCTGGCGATGCGGGTGGTAATGGTGGCGGCCTTACTGGCTCCAATGGTCTTACCGGAACCTATCTTGGCGCTGGTGCAACGCAAGTTGCAGGTGGTGCTCCTAACGGTGTTTTAGGTGGCGGTGGAAATGCACCAGCAGGACAAACTGGCGGCGGCGGCGGCGGCGGATATTATGGTGGTGGCTCTTCCGCTTGGGAAGGCGGCGGTGGCGGCAGTAGTTATACTGCTCCGACAATTGTTACTGCGATTACACATACCGCTGGTAACCGCACCGGAAACGGACAAATCACCATTACGCCCATCATCATATTTAGTGCAACAGTTGCTCAATCGGCAACGATTCAATGTAATGGACAATCAACAGCCGCATTGACAACAACACTGAATGGTGGTACGGCACCTTTTACCTATTCATGGGCTCCATCGGGTGGTAATGCTGCAACAGCAACTGGTCTTGCCGCAGGAACATATACAGTAACGATTACAGACGCAAATTCATTAGTTACTACCCAAACATTTACGGTTACACAACCACCAGCATTTGTTTCAACACCAGTTTCGCAAACGAATATTGCATGCAATGGCAATAGTACGGGTTCAGCTTCAGTAATTGCATCCGGCGGTACAGGTGGATATACCTATACTTGGACACCATCAGGCGGAAATGCGGCTACAGCGACTGGTCTTGCAGCAGGTGTTTATACCGTAACCGTAACAGATGCAAACGCTTGTTTAACATCACAGACGTTTAACATCACACAACCTACGGCACTTGTAGCAAGCGCATCTTCGCAAACCGATATTTTATGTAATGGTGGTAACAATGGTTCTGCAACGGTAAGTGCGTCAGGTGGAACAGGTGGATATACTTATGCATGGCTGCCTTCCGGTGGAACTTCAGCAACCGCATCCAATCTTGTAGCCGCGACTTATACCGTTACGGTAACTGATGCGAATAGTTGTTCAACTACACAAACATTCAATATTACACAATTAGCACCCGTAGTTGCTACAGCTACTTCAACGGCTATTCTTTGCAACGGAGATAGTGCCACAATAAATGTTGTTGGCTCAGGCGGAACAGGCGGCCCTTATCCGGGCGCAGGTGTGTTTGTCGTAGCAGCAGGAGTATATACCTACACCATTAACGATGCAAATGGTTGCACAGCAACAACAAGTATTACAGTAACCGAACCACCTTCACTTAATACAACAAGTTCATTCATCAATCCCAGCACTTGCAATGGAATAAATGGATCTATTAATCTTTCTGTTTCGGGTGGAACTCCGGGCTACACTTATCTCTGGAGTAATTCAAACACAACGCAAGATCTTTCTTCCATCTCGGCTGGAACATACGCTTGTTTCATCACCGATGCAAATGGATGTACGGCATCTCTCAGTGTAACACTTGTTGATCCAACTCCACCAACGGTATCGTTGGCCATTACTACTGATACAGTTTGTAGTAGCGATGGGTTATTTGGTTTAACAGGCGGAGTGCCCATGGGTGGTTCATTCTCAGGCCCAGGCGTAAGTGCAGGATCGTTTAATCCGAGTGCGGCAAACATTGGCTTAAACACAATCACCTACACCTACACCGATTTGCAAACCGGATGTTCAGGAACCAATACCGATATTATTTTTGTCGATCCATGCGCGGGTGTTGCGGAAACTGTTTTGGCAAATACATTCAATGTATATCCAAATCCAAGCAACGGAACATTTACACTGCAATTGAATACGAATCAACAAGCGGATGTATTGATTTATGATGCAGTTGGTAAACTTGTTTTAGCAACGAAAGTTCAGCCAAACATGCAACAGCAAATTTCAATCGAATCGGCTGGAGTTTATTTGATCACAGTAGTAACTACTGATGGAAATCGCAGCAGCCAGCGTATGGTTGTGAATCAATAAATGCAAATGCCCATGAAAACAAAATCGGCTGCTTCGCAAGAGGCAGCCGATTTGTTTTTATAACAATCATAGCATGTTGTTTTGCTTTGATTGACGAATAAAAGAATCATGTTTTTACTCCACCACCAATTTCCCCCGCTGCACAACCCGCCCATCTTCAACAACCCGACAAAAATAAACGCCTTTTGCTTGCGCACTTAAATCAAGCGCGTAGCTTGTGGCGTTGGGTTTTGTAACAAGCACAGAGCGTCCGGTTACATCAAAAATTTCAATGGTGCTTTCGCTTGGCAAATCAGAAAACGTAAACAGACCCTTGCTGGGATTGGGTGCTACATGAATTGGATCGAATGGTGTATAATCTTCAATACCAACACCCGAAACAGAAAAATTCCAAGTGGTCGAAAATCCACTGGTGTCGCCACCGTTGTTACTTTTTACGCGCCAGTAATACGTGTTGCCCGATGTGAGTCCGGTTACGGTATATTGATTGGTGCCAACATCAACCGAACGGTACGTTGTTGCAAACGTAGAATCGGTAGAAACATCGACATGATAAATGATGCCATCGCTTTGCGCATCCCATTTTAAAACACGTGCCAGCGAAGAGGCATACGAATAATTTAAGGGTTGATTCAATACAGGAACGGTTGCAAGGGTATCGTTTGAACCAACAAGGGTAATAAACATTTCAATTTTCAACAACGGATTATCATTCACATCGCGCGGTTCATTCACAATCGTATCAACGATATTCATGCCTGAAACAACACGGCCATAAATACTGTATTGCCCGTTGAGCCAAGAAGCAGGCGCAACACAAATAAAGAATTGTGAGTTTGCACTATTTGTATCAATATCACGCGCTGCTGAAAGAATGCCGCGTAGATGCCGCGCTGCTGTAAACTCGGCATTCACCGTTGGTTGATTCGGATCGCCATAACCCCAAGTTGAAATGGGGCCGCTGCGCGAATTGGGATCGCCACCCTGAATCATAAATCCAGGAATGACGCGATGAAAAGCAGTACTGTCGTAAAATTGCGTACTCACCAAACTATCAAAATTAGCTACGTGCAAAGGAGCAATAGCTGGAAAAAGCTCTACGGTTATTGTTCCCAAATAATTTCCGTTTCGTTTGGTCAGAATATCGTAAACAGGTTTGCCAGAAAATGTTCGCGTTTGTGCGAAAGCTGAAAAACAGACAAATACGGCAACCAGAAAGAGTAGAACATGTTTTTTCATGTATCAAATATAACAAAGCATTGTTCGATCGCCATCTTTTCTAGGCCAATTTTCTTTCTCTCGATGGGTTTATTAAGAGCCTGTTTAAATTTTATCCTTCGTTCCGAAGCCTCGGAATTGTTATGTGTCTTTTTGCACCATACTTCGTTGCGTTTCTTGACCGTAGTCGCATAGCTATGGCCTGCAAAACGCGCCTCGTCTGGCACAAAAATCCATCATAACAATTCTCAATCCCGATGCTTCGGAACAAATTTTAAACAGGCGCTAAAGGAGTTTTATGCTTGTTTTTAGACAGAAAAAGGGTATTGTGTAGTAATGCTTAAAAACTACCTTTGAAAGAAGAATTGAGAAGCATCAACATGTATTTGGCGAACATGCACCAATTCGCATTGTTTGTCGTACTGTGGATAGATGCACAAAAGTAAACCCATGAAACATCACCCATGAAAACAAACATTACGCAAAAAACAACACGCCTAATTAGGCGAACAAAAACGCTTGCCGTTTTTACATTAAGTATTCTCGGGCTACAAGCCTTTGCGCAAACTACATTTAACTATACCGGATCAATGCAAACCTATACCGTTCCAGTAGGTACAACATTGATTCGTATTGATGCGCAAGGTGCTCAAGGTGGCTCAATCACAATTGCTTGTGCGGCCACTGGCGGATTAGGTGCACGTATGGTGGGCGATGTTGCCGTAACACCCGGCGAAGTTCTTTCTGTCTTAGTTGGTGGACAAGGACTGACCCAAGGCGAAGATGGCGGCGGTGGCGGCGGATCATTTGTGGTGCGCACCGGAAACGTTCCGCTCGTTATTGCTGGCGGCGGCGGCGGTGCAACAAATAATATTCAAATCTGCACAGGCCTTCGCAATGGGGTGAATGCTTCTATCACCACATCAGGAACAGCAAGTGCCAATGGACTTATTGCAGGTGGTATCAATGGCAATGGTGGTGGCGCAAACATTGGTTCTGGTTGCGGCGGTGGCGGTTTTCTTACCGATGGTGGATACTCCGCTAATATGAATGGACGCGGACGTGCGTATGTGAATGGCGGTGCTGGTGGAACAGGTCAAAACAATAACCACGGTGGTTATGGCGGTGGCGGTTGCGGCTGGTTCAATGGCGGCAATGGCGGCGGCGGCGGCGGATATTCTGGCGGTGGTACTGACGGAAATTATCCATCTACTTATTTCGGCGGCGGCGGCGGCGGTGGTTCTTACAACATCGGAACAAATCAAAACAATGTGGCTGGTTTCAAAACTGGAAACGGACTTGTTGTCATTACTCCGCTTGTCATATCACCTTCTGCAACAATTGCGCAGTCATCCGTTATTCAATGTTTCGGACAATCAACAGCATCATTAACAGCAACGGTAACAGGCGGAACAAGTCCATATACTTATGCTTGGGCACCAACAGGTGGCAATGCTGCAACAGCAACAGGTCTTGCCGCAGGAACCTATACTGTAACGGTTACAGATGCTAACTCTGCCACAACAACACAAACATTCACGATTACACAACCAACCGCAATTGTTGCTTCTGCTAGTTCAACCAATGTATTGTGCAATGGTGGAAATACAGGATCTGCAACTGCAACCGTAACTGGTGGAACACCTGGTTATTCCTACGTTTGGTCAACTGGCGGAACAACCGCTACGATTACTGGTCTTGCAGCAGGTTTATATACCTATACCGTTACCGATACGCAAGGCTGTACTAGTACACAATCAACAACCGTAACGCAACCAACAGCACTAGCTGCTTCGACGATGCAAACCAACGTGTTGTGTAATGGTGCTAGCACAGGCAATGCCATGGTGATGGTAAGTGGCGGAACGCCAAACTATCAATACAGTTGGGCACCATCAGGCGGCAATGCTGCAACAGCGAGCGGACTCACTGCGGGAACTTATACTTGCACGATTACAGATGGTAACAATTGTACGATGACACAAACGGTTTCAATCATCGAACCATCGCCTTTAGTTGCTAGTTCTGTATCTACTGCAATTCTCTGTAGCGGTGATTCGTCAACCATTACCGTTTCTGCTTCAGGTGGTGTTGGTCCTTATGCTGGTACTGGTACATTTACAGTTGCAGCAGGAATACATATCTACAACATCTCTGATGCCAATGGTTGTAACACCACATTATTTGACACCATCACCAGTCCAGATCCAATTACGGTGAGTGCGGTTGTTACCAATGTATCATGCAATGGTGGTGCAAATGGTGCAATCGATCTGACCGTTGGCGGTGGAACTCCAGGATATACATTCTTGTGGTCGAACAATGCTACCACAGAAGATTTAACAGGTCTTTCTGCTGGTTCGTACAGCGGTGTTTTAACTGATGCGAATGGTTGTATCTACAGTGGAACCGTTGTCATTACGGAGCCGCTTGCCTTATTTACAAATTCATTGATTACAAATCCGACTACCTGTGGTGGAACGAATGGATCAATCAATGTGGTTACTTCTGGTGGTACGCCAGCATATACTTACGCTTGGTCAAACAGCGCAACTACCGAAGACTTATCTGGCATAGGTGCGGGCATTTATTCATGTACAACTACCGATTCTTTAGGCTGCACAACTACTTTTTCTGTAACCTTGACAGATCCAAACCCACCTGCTGTAACATTCAACTTCCAACAAGCAACAATTTGTGAAAGCGACGCATCACTTACCCTGTCTGGATCACCTGCTGGCGGAACATTCAGCGGCCCAGGCGTAACGGGCAATTCATTCGATCCGTCAACACTCAATGGTGTGCAACAGATTGTGTATTCTTACACCGATCCAAATACACTTTGTTCGGCTTCGTCAACTGCTTCAATTATGGTTAATGCTTGCGTTGGTATTAACGATCCTGCATCTGCTGACCTGTTTGTAAACGTCTATCCAAATCCAAATGCGGGTGTGTTTACAATCGAAGCACGTAGCAATAGCGGCAATACGATTCAACTTGAATTGTTGAATGAACTTGGACAAACAGTTCAGACATTGACCATGAACGCTTCAACGAAATCAATGGACATCAGCACACTCGATGCCGGAATGTACTTTATTCGTGTGAGCGATGGAACTTCCATCTCCATGCAGCGTATGATCAAACAGTAATCAATCGAATTTAGTTTTCTCAAAATTCCCCGCCATAAGTTGTGGCGGGGAATTTTTTTGAAAACAATCAGCATTGTTTTTCCTATTTTCACAGCATGAACAAATTAGTCCGGCTTTGTTTTTCAATCCTGTTTTTTTTAAGTGTTGATGCTGTTGCACAAGTTCCTTTTTCGATCGAAATAGAACCTGTTGCGGCACAGAATCTTCCTGGCTTGCATTCGTTTGCGTTTGCACAATCGGGAAGTAAATGGTTGTTTGTTGGTGGTCGTACCAATGGCCTTCACGGCTTTTCCACAAACGACAATTTCAATATTGAACATGCGAATGATTATGTTACGGTATTTGATACAAGTACGTGGATGGTGTATGTTTCGCCGCTCAATATTTTGCCCCCCGCCATTGCCGACCCGCTCCGAAGTACAAACATGCAATACGCACACATCGGCGATTACTTGTATATGTTTGGCGGTTTTGGTTGGGACAGCACGATCAACCGCTTTCGCACCTTTGATGTTGTTTCTGCTATCCATGTCAACAACACCATTACGGCTGTCATGAATGCCACAAGCCTAACACCACACATCCGCCAAATTGTAGATACCAATTTTCAAGTTTGTGGCGGCGAATTGCTGGTGGTGAATAACGAATGCGTTTTGTTTTTTGGACATAATTTTGGTGGACGTTATTCCGATCCGCCGCAACCAACATTTACACAAACCTATTCACACCACGTCAAACGTTTTACCGTTCTTGACGATGGCATTACGTTCAGTTTTCAAAACCTAGCACAACAAACCGATACGAATGTATTCCACCGCCGCGATTTGAATGTCGGGCCAGTGGTGCATCCTGATGGAAGTTTTGGCGCCGTTGCATACAGTGGTGTGTTTCAAAAAACAGTCAACTGGCCGCATCTTTATCCCATTACATTCAACACACAAACTGGTGCACAGATTGATTCTACGTTTGAACAAAAAACAAATAATTACACCTGCGGCTTACTTCCTGTATTTGACTCCGTTCAAGGAACCATGTTTACTGTTTTGTTTGGCGGAATGGGTTTGTACTACAACGATACCAATACCAATCAATTTGTTTTTGACTCACTCGTTCCTTTTATCAGTGATGTGTCTGTTGTAGTACACGATGCGCAAAATACGTGGACACAAGTACTCATGCCTATTCGTATGCCCGCACTGCAAGGCTCAAACATGAAATTTGTTCCTGTTAGCGATGCACCACATTATGCCAATGAAGTCGTTAAGTTGCGCGAAGTCAATGGTCGAACACTCGCTGGATATTTGGTTGGTGGCATTACTGCAAGCGGATTGAATAACATGCCTAGTGTAGCCAACGATACGGTTTATCGCGTGTACCTCACACCCAATAATGTCTTGCTCGGAAATCCCGAAGTGAGAAAAGACAACTGGAAAGTTTTTCCAGATCCGGCAACTGAAGTCATATATGTTAAACCGATAAATCAAGTAACCGGCAACATCCGTATCGAATTGATTGATATGCGCGGAACGGTTGTTCGGCAAAAACAAGTTGCTTCGCAACAAAACGCTACAATCAGTATTGCTGTTCAAGATTTACCGGCGGGCGAATACATCATTCGCATCATTACCGAAAAAGAAATTCAGAGCCAAGCGTTACGCATTGTGCATTGAGCAATTACAAAAGGCCTCAATGTTTTTCCATCAAGAATAAAAACTCTTTGTATTTGCCATCGCTGTTGATCCATTCATTTGTCCAACGCATTGCACCCATGACATTTTTTTTGTAGTCGATTTCTACCGCTTTGATGAGTTTGCCCGAATCGTTGAGTATCGAAAATAATTCTTCTTTTGTGGCACGTCCGCCCGAACTGTACGAAAGTAAAATATAACGTGCTTGTGTTTCGGCAATCAATTTTCGGATGGCTTCCATGGCAATAAATTTTCCCTGCTCATCTTTTCTAAATTCTTCAAACACAGAAGCAGCAACCGAATCGCGTGTGTCTTCGCGGCGGTTGACCTTTCCGAATAAGGTTGGTTTGTCGTTCTTGATAACCGAAGTCCAGATGTGGTAATACGATGAATAACGCACGCGACTTGGCGGCATTTTCTCATTGTTCGATCCATAAGGCGGATCGAAATAGGCGAGATCGAATTGGCGGTTTTTGATGGTGTCAAAAATATCGCCTTGTACCACCTCATGCTTGCCATCGCAGATAAACAATTCGGGTACGTGCAAAATCAATTCTTGATGCGAGCGCGGCGACCAATCGGCCAAATACGCCACAAAGTGTCCAAGCGTGCTATCGATTTTATCGAGCGCCAAAATCAAGCTCGTTAACACAACCGCTTTTTCAATTTCATCCAAATTCAACCGATCGATTTCATCGCGAATCGCATCTAATTTTTTGGTGTTTTTTAATTGAAATGGTCGTTTATGTGTGTTCAAGTCATCGCCACCATAATATTCCGAAAACCAACCTGCGTAGCCTGTTAAGGCATTCAGATGATCGATGATTGGCTGATAATGTTTGGCGCTTTTTTGATTGAGCAAATAACACGTAGCAAGTGTTTTCGACCATTCTGAAAGATCACTTGCAGTTGTGTTGAAACCCAATTTTGCGAATGCCTGACTCACCCGCGTTGAGCCACTGAAGCCATCGAGCACGGTGCTGACTTCCAAGCCAGAAACAAGATCCAGAATATGAGGAAGTAATTTGAGTTTAGAGCCAGCGTATTTGATGGCTTGTGTCGAAGGAATTTCCAACACGGTTGCATTTGTTTTATGAATAGCGCACATTAGTGCAATTCCGAATGAAACTCATTGCGTTCCACCAACTCAATAATTTTTCCCGCAATATCTACACCCGTTGCACCTTCAATGCCTTCAAGTCCAGGCGACGAATTGACTTCCATCACCAGCGGTCCACGTTTGCTTTGCAACATATCTACACCAGCAATGACAAGCCCTAATTTTTTTACTGCTTTGATTGCGGTTGCTTTTTCTGCTGCGGTGAGTTGAATGAGTGCCGCAGTTCCCCCGCGATGCAAGTTGGAGCGGAAATCGCCCGCCGCACCTTGCCTACGCATCGCACCAACAATTTGTCCATCTACGACAAATGCCCGAACATCGGCACCTTTCGCCTCCTCAATAAATTCTTGCACCAAAATATTAATTTCGACATCTAAAAATGTTTCCAATACCGATTTGGCCGAGTTGCGCGTCTCCGCAAGAATAACACCAATGCCTTGCGTTCCCTCTAACAGTTTAATGACAACTGGCGCACCGCCCACTTGATTCAATACATAATCAATGTTGTTGGGATGATTGCAAAAAGCCGTCTTCGGCATACCAATTCCCGCTTTCGCCAAGAGTTGCAAGCTCCGCAATTTATCGCGCGAACGTACGAGTGCTTGCGATTCAACCGTCGAAAAAACTTTCATCTGCTCAAACTGCCGAACAACTGCCGCGCCATAAAACGTAACACTCGCACCAATGCGTGGAATGATTGCATCGACAATCAACTCATGGCCTTTGTATAAAATTTGCGGACGACTTTGCTCCACAACAAGCACGCATTTCTGATGATCGACAACCAACATTTCGTGGCCGCGTTGTTCGCCTGCCTGAACGAGACGTTTCGTCGAATAAAGATTTCCGTTACGAGAGAGAATGGCTATTTTCATAAAGTAGGAGTTGCTGAATTTGTGGTGGAAAGTAAATCAATTCCGGCGACATCGACAATAAACCGATTGGCTAAAAGACGCCGACCAATTAAAACCGGATACCGCATATTACCCCGATCGGAAAGCGAAATAATGCACCGAATGGTACGCGTTCCCATGCGGATGCGCGTGCGTACAATGTACCGCAATTCCGATTCGCCAAACGAATTACGAATCTCTTTGCGATCAAATTGTGTAAATGTGTGGTCGCGTCCTTGATATTCGGGATGCGTTTCGTCAAGCAAGCGAAAAAATAAAACGCCATGCTCTTCGCGCACATGCGAACAATGCAAGGCCGTTGTGTATGCACCCGTATCAATTTTAGCGGTTAACCCGAACAAATTGAGATCAGGAAATGCAACTACCTCACGTCGTCCAATAACTTGTTTTGGACGAATACGTTTTTTACGTTTCTTTTTTTTGCGTGAAGGCCCGTTGGATGTGTCCCACATAGATCATAAAGATAAAAAACGCATCCATATAGCAAGGAACAGCCTGCGAAAATTATTTAGGTTTTATGTTTCGAGTTACCCACAATGTCAACGAATTTTTCTCCTTGGGTAGATTCAGCTTCTCAATGATGTTGCGGCGATGCCCTTCAACCGTTTTTTCGGAAATGAAGAGCAAATCGGCAATCTGACGCGATGTTCGCTGATGGGCAATTAACTCCACAATTTTGCGCTCTGTTAAACTCAGTTTTTCCAATACACTATCGTAATCCGAAATATCATGGATCAATTCACCAGCTAGTGACTTACTCAAATAACGCTCGCCACGACTTACTTCCGATAAACACTTCTCCAATTCGTCAAAAGCATGTTCTTTTAAAACATAACCAAACGCATTGTATGTTGCCGCATATTTATAAATCGACATTTCTTTATGCATGGTTACAAACACAACTTTTACAGGAATCTTTTTTTCATGTATCTGTTTTAAAACATCAATCCCATTCAATCCACTCATATTAATATCGAGTATTGCAATGTCTGGTAAATGCAGTTGAATCAGATTTAATGCGGTAATCCCATTATCACAAGTTTCGACAACCGCATATCCGAGTGACTCAACAAAGCTTGACGTTCCGCGAAGGGTTAGTGGATGATCGTCTGCAATTAAAATGCGTGTTTTTTTCATGTATAAATTTCGATGGTTATGATTGTTCCATGCTTATTGGATTCAATATTAGCCTTTCCTCCAATGGCTTCACTGCGTTCGATGATATTGTGAAGACCAAAAGAATCGGCATGTATTAATTTTTTGTCCACATCAAAACCTGTTCCATTATCGCGAATTTCGACTTGTACCGTTTTTGATGTTTCTTGAATGGTAATTTTAGCAGCATGAGCGTTGGCATATTTAATCGTATTGGTCATTGCTTCTTGTACAATACGATAAATTTGCAATTCAGAAAATGAAGGAAGTCCTCCCGCATAATCGATGTCTAAGCTAATCACAAATTGATCTGTTTGTTGAATCCGCTCCGCTAATTGTTCAATACTAATTTTCAAGCCCAATGTTTCAAACATGGCCGGATGTAAGTTTCGGCTTATACTGCGGATATTATTGATGATGGTATCAATCTGATTGTTTGATCCGCCTGAACGATCCTGTATTGTACGTTTCAGGCTGAGTAAATCATGACTAATCTCGTCGTGAAGATCAGTTGCAATGCGCTTGCGCTCCTCTTCAATGCGCTGAATCAACTGGTTGGTATATTTAATTTGCGATAAATTGTGCTGCTTGATTTTTTGACGACTTCGCCAAACAAAATAGAATAGAATTCCAAACAAAATCAATATCAAACTTACAATGAGTAAAGCAATGAATGTGTTTTTTTGGCGAAGCACCTGCCCATCAAATAGAATTTGCTGTTGCTGCTTTTCGAGCTGAAATTTTTTGTCAAGCTCCGATAACTGAATCAAGTTTTCTTTCTCACGATATAATAAATTAATCGAATCGAGACGGCTAGTAGCGACTAATATCTTCGCCGATTTTTTTTGTTCCCGTGCAAGCAATAAAGCTACTTCGGCAGTATAATGTTTGTATTTTAAAATACCACACGAATCGGCTTGTGTCATCGAATTGTTGAATGCACGTTGCTCTTTAACAGAATCATTCATGGCCGCATACAATTGCATTTGTTTGCAATAAACCATCGGCAGATCGCATGGACTAGACTTTTTCATTCGTTCAATAGCCAGCATATACTGTTGTTCTGCTTGTAGGTATGCCTTCTTCAAATACATACTATACCCTTCGAGTATCCATAGTTTTGAGCGATCTTCATCATTGAGGTATAAATATTTTTTTTCTTTCAAAATGGCAATTAAGCTATCTGCACGGCCAAATTGTTGCAGATCAAAATAAGCCATCGACTTTTGTGCTAAAATATTGTTTTCAAAAAAAAGTTGTTTATCTGTTTGCTTGCCATGAACAAGCGCAGAATCTAAATAAATTAAGACATGATCGTAATCAAAAAGACGTTTGTATGTGAATGAAAGATTCAGATAACCGTAATACAACTCTTCTGGACTGTTTTTATGACGTTCTAAGTATTGTCTGATGAGTGTGATGGAAGAGTCGTATTGTAACTCATTATTATACAGATAAACTTGTTTTTCTAAATCAAGGCCCGTTGTAGGAATATGGGTGAATTCACCTACACGAGAAGATTTGTTTTCGCAGCCTATTTGTATCCATGTTGCGAAACAGATGAAAAGCAAAACAACAGAGTATGGTGCAAAAAAGCGCATAATAAGTTCAACCGATAAATTAAAAATAGATTCTAAAAGTACAAGATTTTGATCGTCTATTGTCTAAGAAAACCAAAAGGAAGGGTTTACCCTTGGTGAAAAACAAAAATTCTATTTGTATTGTTGCAGCAATTTATCCCCAAACCCAAAATCGCAGATCAAAGACTACAAAAAAGCAATATGAACGCCAACCTCGGACTGTTTGACATGATTTTAGCACTCTCTGCTAATAAAATAAATGCTCAATTTCAATTTCTGTTTAATCAAAAAAAAATCCCAACACAATGGTGTTTTTTAACAGACCGTTCTGGCAAACATACCCTAAGAGCCAATCCAAACGATAAAGATGAGTTTAATAACTTTAAATCAGTTTTAAACTTATGGACAACCAATAGCAATGTGTTGAAACAAGAGATAGAAACAATCACACAAAAAATTGATGCGGAAAAAATAAAAGGAAAATCAGCTATCTATTACGACTTGTTAGAACAAAAGCAAGCACTTATTGATCGCAAAGAGCAATTGATGCAAATACAACACGAGTACGAATGCGGAATAGATGTTCAAATAGATGCTCCAATAATTGATATTTTAAATGACAAACCGAATGAGTTGCTCTTTAAAATTCCGATTCGATCAGGTAATCTGTATTATAATAATGGTGCTGAAATAAAATTATTTTCACTTACGAGTTGTGTATATGCATTTCATGTTGCCATTGGTAACAAAATAGCGTATAAAACAGATTTGCTGAAAATGGTTGAGTTAAATAAAATGCCGGAAAATACAGTTGCCGACGAAGAAATTAAAACATACATCATAACCGAAATCACAGATAATTTATTTGATATTCAAGCACTATTTTTAGATTTTACAAATACCAATATCAGCCAGTACGATAAAGCTAAGAGTAATTTGCCGACTGAGGTTTTTGCAGCAACGAGTTTGCAATTGACGCTTACCAACTATTTTTCAACGTTGCCGACGAGCGACAATCCCTATATCTTGGGATTCAATATAAGTCGTAAAAACGCTCAGAAAATAGATGCTTTATTTGAGGCCACAACCGTTAAATACACAACATCATATAGCCGCAACAAAGGAGATCGCTATCATGCGTTCAATTTTTTGATGCAAACAAATGGTCATGAATTGCCAAAAGATGGACGTGCTGGTGTTTTGCCTCAAAGCATGATTGAACTTGCCAATGACCAATCAGCTACGGTAAATGGTGTCTTTGGCATTAATTATGAAATTTTCAAAGAAGTATATGTGGAAAAAAATTTACTCGTAGAATTGAAAAATCGGTTGAGCTTAAAAATATCAAGCAACTTTCAAAATTACGAAGTAACTCGAAAAATGCTCGATAACCACAGAATGGAATTTGGCATTAGCAAAGAAAATTTTTTCTTAAACCTGATATATAAAAATTTTAATATCCGTTCGGGAGACGCAGAGAAAAAGGGATTGCTTTTAGAATGGGATATTGAGGTAAGCGGAAAATCGCATCGAGAAGTGCCCAAAAAAATACTAGGTATTGAAATTGGTACTATTGCTATGTATCAGGCATTTTCTACCAATGGTCGTTTTGAAATAGAGGGAAAAAAAGCTCGACAAGGCACATTTTCTGTCTTGATTTCTGCTTCTGAAAGAGGGAAATTGTTTATCGAGACGAGCACACAAACTCCAATCGTTGCTAAAGAAACAGAAACCCCTCAATATTACAACGAACAAGACCGAACAAAAGATACACTCTTATCAGTCGCACATCTGTTTACTGGCGAAATAGTTACGGTGTTGAAACAAATCGAAAACGCAAAAATATTCCACATCGAGATTAGTGAAAAAGATTTCGAGCAGTTAAAACTCGACGACCTTGGTGAGCTTTCGAATAAAGTGATTTTACCCGGTAGCAACACATTTGCATTCAAAACACTCCGGTTACTCAATGGCCAAAAAGATGCTCAAGATGCCGTCTTGTTTGACATCACGTATGCGCCAATTCAAAAAAAATAAAAACAATGGAACAGAAACATACATTCACTTGCAATTCAGGTGTAACCGTCGATTATCATTCCATTTTGATGGAAAACCAAGTAACGGAAGGCCCAATCGATGCCGCAAAAGAAATACAGGCTATTAAACATGACGAAGATCACGCCGCCGTTTTTTTTATTGACAAAGACAATAAATTAGTTGTCGTTGGAACATCTGGGCAAGAACAGTCTGGATGGAAAAAAAACACTATTTCTGCAAAAGAATATGTAGTTACTGCATTTTCAGTTTATCACAACACAGCAAAGCAAACCATTCGGATTGTCTATGCGTACCGAAATAATTCTGGCCGAAGCGAATTGCTCGTATCGACAGAGTTGGACTTAAATACGATCAATTATGAAGTTTGGGATGAGCATTTTAAATGGAAAACAAAAAACCTAGAACGCAACGAACGATCTATCAATAAGATCTATCTCGATGAACAAGGTTGTCTATTCGCCACGTATCATCCGGCTACAGATGCGGCATATCATTATTTCAAGTACGACGAACAACCGCACTCATTTACCATCATGGAAAATGGAGCAAAATTTATTCAACTCGCACTTGGTCGTGTAGCCGATTATGTTGGTGTTTTTGGTTTATACGATATTGGTAATGCAAGAACCATGGCTTTTCAAGCAATTGAAAAAGATCAATACGGCGAAATCCTTCAATTTCGTTACAGTACCGGAGCCGTAATCAATCGTTTTGATCTAGTTGTTGGTGATGATCGAAATAGCATGCTCTTTACTTCAGGAAATGGAATCTATTTATTTGACAATACTGCGGACGAAGATGTAGAACCTATTTTGATTACACCCCAACATGATAATATTGTATTTAAGCATATTGACGTTTCTAAGCAAAACGAAGAAACGAGTATTTGGGTTGTCGGAGAATCGAAACAAGGAAATAGCCTTTACTTTATTACTAATCGAGATACAGATGCGAACGGTAATATTTCGGTAGCAACCAATCATTGGACACGCCCAATGCCGATGCACGAGTGTGTAAATGAGTTTGACAGCATTAAAGGAAAAAATTTGAACAATCAACTTTTTCTCCTTGGACAAACGACATATACTGCAACACCCTGCTTGATTCATTTTTGGCAAGATGCTGTTACATCAAATTGGTTTGAACAATCAATCAATCTTAGTAGTCTAAATGAATACATTGACATTGAGTCATATACATTAGATCTCGTATTCTCGGCAGATAATCCAACAGTCTTGTTTCAAAAAACAGTGCAAGTATCTTCCGAAGAAAACACAACACTTTATATCAATAATCAAAAATATTTTTTGTTTGGTGGGAAAGAAGTAAGCATACCAGTTGATTTAGGAAAAATGAATATTATTTATCCTACGCAAAGTTTAACTTGTCCGAAATTGATTTTCCGTTCAGACTTGTTTGATTCAGCACTTGCAATCGATCCGTCAAAAGGTTTGATCGAGAAACTTGCTGAAAAACTAGGTAGTGCCGACCAAATTAAACAGGCTAAAACAAACCGTTCACAACCCTTACTCGAGAGTGGAATGGATGAAGAAGCGGTTCAACAGGTTGCATCAGCAATTACGCAGATGGCAGATCTTGCTAACACATTAGATAACGCAAGCCCACAATCAACTACCGTCAAACATGCTACAATAAAGACAAGGGAACACGATAAAGATGGCTTAATAAAAATGAACTTTCGCTTTGCGAATTCACCTCCAAGTATGGTGCTTGGTGGTATTATTGAGAGTACTTGGGATGGAACGAAACACATTGCCGGAAGAACTTGGGATGGGACAACGTATGTTGCAGGAAAAGCATGGAATGGTGCAAAAAATGCAGCTGGAGATATTATCCACGCAATAAAAAAAGGATTCATCACAATCACCAATTTTGTGGTTGAGAAAACACGCGCAGGATATAATATTGTCTTGAAAATTGGAAATGAAGTTGTCAAATTTGTTGTGAAAACAGCCAAAGCCATTGGTCAGTTTGCGGAACGTATTTTTGAAAAAATTAAAATTGCATTCAAAAAATTATATGAATTCCTAGCTTTTCTTTTTGATTGGAAAGATATACTGGTAACCAAAAATGCCATCAAAGGATTCACGCTAGCTATGTTTGACGGATTTGAAGAAAACGTACATAAACTCCAAGATAAAGTAGATGTTTATTTGAAGGAGATTGAAGATTTCGTTAATCCCGGATTTGAATACGAGAACACAACATTCGAAGTGGAAAGATTAAAACCGAAATCATCAAACGATAGCCGTATGATGTGGATCGACAGTAAAAAAGAACATTTGAGTAAAACAAGCAATGGTAAAGGAAGTATATTAAACACGCTTCCCGATGCTGTTCAAGAGCCTATTGTAGGTGCATTGAACGAGTTAATGCCTTATTTTACTAAATACAAAAGTTTATTTAGTAATGCATTTTCGGGAATTGCAGATGAGTTTATGAAACTTTTTAAAGGCGAAATTAATGTCTTAGATTTTCTTAAATACTTCGTTCGTGCTATTGCAACAATTTGTGTCTCATTTGTGCGCGACATCATTCGCATCATCTTCAAAGCCATACGCGCGCTTATTCGTGCTGTGCGCGATGTATTAAACGATTCGATTGAAATTCCTTTCTTCTCTGCATTATACGAAAAAATTTCAGGTAGCAAGTTTAGCATCCTCGATGCACTGAGCTTGCTCATTGCCATTCCAACAACAATAGCCTATAAAATTGGCGAAGGCGAAGCGCCCTTCCATGCCAAAAACGAAAAACAATTTATTGAATCAGGTAAAGCCATCTTTGCCCTAACAACTTAAAATCAACATGGATGAATTTGGAAAAGTAAAAGCGTATATCGCTACTTCTACGGGCTTACTCGATGCGATACTCGAAACCATCTGTTTGCCCTTAGATTTTGCAGAAGATGCTACCCAATTTGCAGAAGATAACCCCGCTTTTAAAAAAGTTGGACACTTACGTCTGGGTTGCACATTGATCAACGCATACTTGACGGCGACTCATTATTACATCAGAGATACGTTTCTGCGAACACATTCGGTCTTTAAGGTCATCTTGTGGATATTCTTAACATTGGTTATAGCCGCTTTGGCCATAACACTCATTGTTCTTCTACCTAATTCACGCAAACGATTTGGAAAGGAGTGGGGCAAAATCTCGCCCTATTTTATGCCCATCATGATGGCTTTAATGGGTGTTTATTTCTTTGTTTCGTATGCTTCCAATGCCTCGAAAGAAGGTGAAGGAAAAACGACAAAATTCAAAAATGCCTCACTTGCACTAGCTGCCATAGATGCACTCACAAAAGTATTAGGTATCTGGAAATTTGAGCCACTTAAAAAATATTTGGTTGCGCAAATGGGGCCTTTTATTGCTGCTTTTCCAATTACGAAAGGATTGCTTTATGTGGCTCGTTTTCCAGTCCTCAACGCTTTTTATAGCGAAACTAAATAACAAGTGTTACCCCTTATTGCAAGCTACATTTATTGATACAATCTTTGCAGTATCATTCAGTTCAAACTGGCGCAAGTTGAAACAAACCCACAATTTGACGTTATATCCGACTGGTGTAAATAGAATGTGTGAAAAGCAAACTCCCGAAAACTTCGGGAGTTTGCTTTTTTAAAGAATCTCAAAAGTACACTCCACCTCGTAGCGCAGCTTGATCGTTTTGCCACCAATAGTCTCTTCGCCTTTATCAAAAGAACTTTCTTTGTAAGACGAATTGGATTGATAAACACCTGGCACACGATTCAATTGATTTTCAAGCATCACATAGCCCGTTGTTTCGTTAATGGTAAGCGGATTGCCACATTTCGAGCCAATGGCTTCGAGCATGTAAGTTGCTTTTTCTTTTCCAGCTTTGATCGCGTTAATTTTGATTTGCTTTTTAAACTCCTCCATTTTGCTGTGCGAGTATCGAATCACATACGCTCGATTGATGTTGAGTGAATCCATTGCAGCAAATAGCGTATTCACTTGCGACGCTTTTGAATACTTGATTTCATAAGAGTTTTGCAAAACCGCATCTTTATCGCGACGGCGCATGGCTACAAACGACGCATCCATGCTTTCCATCTTAATCTCTTTGCGCGAAATACCCGTTTCTTTTTCTACAAAATTGACAAAGGCGGCTTCCAGTTCTTCGATGGTGTATTTTTTCTTTTCGCGTGTAAATTCGCGGAGCGTAACGGAAACATAAATCTCGTCAGGGATGATCTCCATTTCGGCATTGCCCATAACTTTGATCGAACGAACGGTTCCGTTACTCGTGTTTTGTGCCAGAAGCGAAGTCGTAAAGACAATAGAGAAAAGAAAAAGCAGGATGTTTTTCATGGTGATGATTTTTTAAAGTCTTGTTTGAAACGGAAAAATACAGATTCTTGTATGTATGTTTGAACAGAATGCGCTCAGAACTGTTAAAATATGTTGTACGACCAATCCAAAGCCCAATTACGCCCCGTATCTTGCTGTATGAAAACAATCCTCCATATCTTTCAAGCCCTTATTTGTTGCGCTTTTCTTCCTGCTTGCGGCCAAACGGCCACTTCTGGACAAACAACCCAAACCGATTCCACTAAAAAAACACCCGTTGTTTTTACTGATACAACCAAAACCAAGATGATTCCCGGACAAACAACCGACACGGCCACATTTGGCGCAGGCTGCTACTGGTGCGTAGAAGCCGTTTTTGTAGAACTCAAAGGCGTAATTTCTGTAACCTCCGGATTCTCTGGCGGCCATGTTAAAAATCCAGCTTACCGCGAAGTCTGCGAAGGAACAACGGGCCATGCCGAGGTGTGCCAAATTGTATATGACCCAGCCGTAGTGAGTTTTGACGAATTACTGGAAGTATTCTGGCAAACACACGACCCAACAACACTAAACCGCCAAGGGGCCGATCGTGGAACACAATACCGTTCTGCCATTTTTTACCACAATGCCGAGCAAAAAGAAAAGGCCGAGTTTTACAAAAAGAAACTCGATGAATCCGGTGCATTTACCAATCCCATTGTAACCGAAATCAGCGCGTTTACCATTTTCTACAAAGCCGACGATTACCACCAAAACTATTATGCACAAAATGGTCAAGAAGGTTACTGCCAGTATGTAATCAAACCCAAAGTAGAAAAGTTTAGAAAAGTATTTCACGATAAACTCAAATAAACAGGTTTTTGCTCAACACACCAAAAAAAATGGCTGTCTCGTGTGGAGGCAGCCATTTTCTATTTCAATAAGTTAAATCAATCTGCAAATACGACTTGCGTTTGTCCACGCACAACCCCCTCGCGATTTTTAAACTGAACAAAATACGTTCCGGCAGGCAATCCATTGCGCGAAATATCCATACCATTTCCAGAAACCGTTTTTTCCCAAATCAATTTGCCCTGCACATTGGTCATGCGCACGAGTAAGTTTGTTTCCGCTTGCCCAAATTGAATACGCATCGTTTCTGTTGTTGGGTTCGGAAATGTGTTGGCAACGAATGACGTTGTTTGTAAAATTCCTGTTGTAATTCCAGTGTAGAAAACAACATTGTTTGCATTTCCAGAATTGGGAATACCAACCGAGTCGCCCGCCGCATTGATGTCGATGTCTGCCGGACTAGAAAGACTCGCCATCACCACAATAGATGCAGAAGAAAATGTTGGATCAACACGATTTAACGAATTGTTGCTCCACGTGGTGAAATACCAATACCCAGCCGCGTCGCGGGTAATGCCATCCATACTGCCCAATGTTGTTGGAAGTAACGTACTGATGGTAGAATCGTTTAGGCTCATGGCTTGAATGGCTGCATTTGATCCCCACGTTACAAAAACACAACGGTTGTTTGCGCCGTCGTAATAAATTCCGTTTGGCGTTTTTACTGTTGTCGTCATTAAATTGTAAGAATTGGTCAACGTATTGATGCGGTAAATTTTCTTGGCCGAAAAATCTGTCGCGAATAAAAAGTGGCCGCCATCAGATGTTATCCCATTGAGGAATGTAGCACTCAGATTGACGTTAAACACTTGTGTTGCGGTGGTTAAATCGTACCCGCGAATACGCCCGCCATCGCAAGCGTAGAGCGTGTTGCCCAATATGACTAAGCCGTGTGGACCACTGGTAAGACCATTTGCAAACAAGGTAAGTGTTCCAGAACCTGGACTAAGTGTATGAATTTCGCCAGAGCCATTCTGACTGACAAACCAACGTTGATTTGCGCTATCATACTCCACACTTTCTGGACTATTGTACACTTGTGCGTGAAGTCCGAAAGCACTCAGCGAAAACAAGAAGGCGAATAGAATTTTTTTCATGATGATGTTTTGAATTTACTCAAATATACCCAAATTCCGCAAGTCTATTTTTCCAATAGCAGAACTGCAACAAACTGACTATCAATTCAATGGTTTTGATTTATTGCTATTTCGCCGATTTTCGTAAAAACTCACTCCTCTCGAAACCTACACTTTACTCCACCACCAATTTCCCACTAATCCGAATACGATCCGATTCCAATACCGTGTAAAAATAAAGCCCTGCTGCAAATTCAGTTGTTTCTACTTCGAGTGTAGTGGTATTGTTTTTCCGGCGGTAAATTTCGCGACCCAATGGATCGAAAATAACAAGTTCATACGGTTCTATATTTCCTGTTACCTGAAATGTGGTTGAAGTTGTGGCCGGATTGGGAAATACATGGACAGAAAATAAATTTTCTGTTTCAGAAATTCCGGTATTTAAATGGCCGCATTGGTTGGTGTTGTTTCCGCCAATCCATTTTAAGACTTTAGAAACACTATCGCCATCAACAGTCCAGAATCCACCACCAATATATAATTCACCATTAAAAACTTCAATAGCTGTTATCGAATTATCAAAGTTTCCAACATTACACCAATCCATTCCATCGTATTTAGCCAAGTATGGGGTTGATATTCCACCTGCGGTAGAAATTTGACCACCGACCCAAAGTTCGTTGTTGTACACTTTCATGGATAGAACTTGTCCACCAGTAATTCCACCACCAACTTGTGTCCAAGTTGATCCATCCCAACGGGCAATCATGTTTCCCGGACTGCCTGATGCCGTTGTAAAATAACCACCAACATACAAGTAACCATTATACTCCGCAAAACAATTTACACCATCTAAAAAACCCGTAAAAGCAGCACCAAAATTTTGCCATTGTATTCCGTCCCATTTCGCTAAACAATTATATGAATTAGGACTATGAAAACCACCACCTACATATAAATCTCCTTGATACTTTGTTGCACAATATGCGCCAGACCCTGTTGACCAATTTGCATTTCCGATAGCATTCCAATTCGTTCCATCATAACGTGCTACACCATGTGCCGCAATGCCAGCAATACTATCAAAACGACCTAAAACGTAGAGATTGGTGTCTATGACTGTTATGCCAATACATGAGGTTGTTGTTTCTGCAAATGGCTGCCAAGTACCATTAACAAGTTTACAAACGCCTCTATAAAAACCTGATAAATTATGAAAGTCTATTGCATAATACTCATTCCTGTATTTTACAGTCTGAATTGTTGGGCCTTTATTCCCAAGTGTATCCCAAAGTGTATCAGAATTGTAAACTAAAAATCTTGGATACGTCAAAACTTGACTTGCAGCAATCAAATTATTGGAATCGACTGAGAAACCAATAATCCACATTGTCGAATCCATATATCCCCCACCAATCGACTGCCAGTTTTGCGCTTTCGCGCAAAACTGGCTAATCAATAGAAGAAAAACGAAGGCCGTTTTTTTGATACTCATGTTAGTCTTGTTTAATAATTCTATTCGTCATTACTAAACGATCACCAACTTGAACGGTTACCATGTAAACACCATTGCTGACGTTTGAAAGATCAAGTTGCTGCTGTAAAGTTCCGAAATTATTGACACAATTCCTATCTGTAATTATCTGTCCCAAAACATCGTAAACGGTAATACGCACGTCCTCGCCATTCAAACCCGCCATTTGCACCATAAAATTGCCCGATGTAGGATTGGGATAAATGATAAAGTTTGAATTTGAAACAAACTGCTCATCCGCAAAACCAACCGTAATGGCGGTAATGTCGAACCGCGCCATGTAGGTTTGCGTTGACTTTCAAGGTATCGGCCATTCGTTGGCTACTTGATTGGGATAAGCCCAAGGATAAGTAGCGGGAACATTTTACTCAACGATCAATTTCCCACTAATCCGAATACGATCCGATTCCAATACCGTGTAAAAATAAAGCCCTGCTGCAAATTCAGTCGTTTCTACTTCGAGTGTAGTGGTATTGTTTTTCCGGCGGTAAATTTCGCGACCCAATGGATCGAAAATAACAAGTTCATACGGTTCTATATTTCCTGTTACCTGAAATGTGGTTGAAGTTGTGGCCGGATTGGGAAATACATGGACAGAAAATAAATTTTCTGTTTCAGAAATTCCGGTATTTAAATGGCCGCATTGGTTGGTGTTGTTTCCGCCAATCCATTTTAAGACTTTAGAAACACTATCGCCATCAACAGTCCAGAATCCACCACCAATATATAATTCACCATTAAAAACTTCAATAGCTGTTATCGAATTATCAAAGTTTCCAACATTACACCAATCCATTCCATCGTATTTAGCCAAGTATGGGGTTGATATTCCACCTGCGGTAGAAATTTGACCACCGACCCAAAGTTCGTTGTTGTACACTTTCATGGATAGAACTTGTCCACCAGTAATTCCACCACCAACTTGTGTCCAAGTTGATCCATCCCAACGGGCAATCATGTTTCCCGGACTGCCTGATGCCGTTGTAAAATAACCACCAACATACAAGTAACCATTATACTCCGCAAAACAATTTACACCATCTAAAAAACCCGTAAAAGCAGCACCAAAATTTTGCCATTGTATTCCGTCCCATTTCGCTAAACAATTATATGAATTAGGACTATGAAAACCACCACCTACATATAAATCTCCTTGATACTTTGTTGCACAATATGCGCCAGACCCTGTTGACCAATTTGCATTTCCGATAGCATTCCAATTCGTTCCATCATAACGTGCTACACCATGTGCCGCAATGCCAGCAATACTATCAAAACGACCTAAAACGTAGAGATTGGTGTCTATGACTGTTATGCCAATACATGAGGTTGTTGTTTCTGCAAATGGCTGCCAAGTACCATTAACAAGTTTACAAACGCCTCTATAAAAACCTGATAAATTATGAAAGTCTATTGCATAATACTCATTCCTGTATTTTACAGTCTGAATTGTTGGGCCTTTATTCCCAAGTGTATCCCAAAGTGTATCAGAATTGTAAACTAAAAATCTTGGATACGTCAAAACTTGACTTGCAGCAATCAAATTATTGGAATCGACTGAGAAACCAATAATCCACATTGTCGAATCCATATATCCCCCACCAATCGACTGCCAGTTTTGCGCTTTCGCGCAAAACTGGCTAATCAATAGAAGAAAAACGAAGGCCGTTTTTTTGATACTCATTTTAGTGTTGTTTAATAATTCTATTTGTCATTACTAAACGATCACCAACTTGAACGGTTACCATGTAAACACCATTGCTGGCATTTGAAAGATCAAGTTGCTGCTGTAAAGTTCCGAAATTATGGACACAATTCCTATCTGTAATTATCTGTCCCAAAACATCGTAAACGGTAATACGCACATCCTCGCCATTCAAACCCGCCATTTGCACCGTAAAATTGCCCGATGTCGGATTGGGATAAATGATAAAGTTTGAATTTGAAACAAACTGCTCATCCGCAAAACCAACCGTAATGGCGGTAATGTCGAACCGCGCCATGTAGCCCGTAGATTGGTTTATGTTAATCTTCAAGGTATCGAGCCATTCGTTGGCTACTTGGTTTGGATAAGCCCACGGATAAGTAGCCGGAAGCGAATAGGAGTAGCCCGTAATGAATAGTTTACTGTGCCCAGATGTTGCAAGAGAAAGACCGGATTCCACTTTGTCGCCACCAAAACAAGTTGACCATGTGCGCGTATTTTGTGGTGAGAAAGCTAAAATAATGGACTCGTTACTAAAGAAGGGATTGCCCTGCGAATAGCTGTTGCCAGTAGCATAAATATCCAATGTATTGGTTGGGCTAATGGTTAAGCCATGCACATACACATTGTCATTGTCATCGCAAGCCAAGTCGTAGATGCTTTCAACCCCTGCGCCACCCCAGAGCGAACACCATTTTTTGACACCTGTAACCGCAAAACGCGCAATCCAGCCATCGGGGTTGTTGACGTTGATCACGCTGTCGATGTATTGCCCTGCTTGAAATTGAAGCGGAAATGTTGCGCTTGTACTTGACGTATGCCCAGCCACATAAATATCTTTTGATGTGGCTACAATGGCAAAACCATCGTCCGATCCTGCGCCGCCAAATCCTGTACACCACGTAACGGTGTCTTGCTGATTGAACCGACAAATAAAGGCATCGGCTTGGGCATTGTTATCAAACCAAGCACCACCGCCCGGATTGAACAAAGGCAGGTTTCCGGTTGCACCAGCATTTGAACCCACAATAAACAACGTACCCGATCCATCGCCTGCAATGTCGTTGATGAATCCATTGGTTGCAAAGAGTGTTCCCCACTTGGTGGCATACAAATTATCGAACTGCAAAATGAAATTTTGGCCTGTTGTAGAATTGTAAGCCCCTGCACGGTTGACAAGCGGGAAACTGGCATTACCAATACCGATAATAGTCAGGTAGTTTCCTGATGGACTAACAAAAATACCATTCGGGCGTTCGGCTAATCCGCCGCCATAATAGGTACTCCATAAAATACCTGCTGCACCACCTGTGCTGTCCATTTTCACAATGAACAAATCGTTTGATCCATTGTGAGTTGGATCAACATAAGCACCTGCGGGTTGATTTTGTGCATTTGGTAACGACGTTGAAGCAGTAGCACCACAAAAGTAAATATGATCGGTTGAATCTATTGTCATATTTATAAATCCTTCCGCAGCAGTACCACCGTAATATGTAGCCCATCCTCTTACAGCATCAGACTTTATTTTAACAAGCCCCCAATCTGTTCCAACACCGCCAACTGCTTGAATTGCACCCGGAGAAACAGGAAAATTATTTCCATTGGTCGTCCCACCATAGAATGAATTTCCCGCCTTATCGGCCTTCACCGAACTAAACGGCGTATCGCCACCAGCCAATGAACCGTAATGCGAAGACCAATCCATATTTGTTCCCGTTATTTGGTTGGCTACACCCGTTACCGCGCCATTATCCACTTCGATCACGAGTGTGTTTGCTGCATTGTACGCACCGTTCATGGTATATGAAACCGTATTGCCATTCACATTAAACGAAGGCTGCCAGTTCAACGCAATCAGGTTTCCGGCGGCATCAATTTCCCAAACACGCGGCTGCGGGTGTTTGATGTTTCCAAGACTGGAAGCAATTTCTAAACTCGTGCCGTTTACCGTTACCGAATTTGCACCCGTGTAGTTTTCCTGAATCGAAGCCGGATTACCACCGGGCTTAATCACATAAAAGTATTTCATGCCCGCCGCATTGCTCGAATACACCACATCTACTTTGGTGTAAATCTCAGGACGAAAAAGCTGGTTGTAGGTTTTCATTTTCAAACAGCCATCGGGAATATGCGCCAAGAAAAAGTTTTCGTAATCGCTCCGCAAACTTTGTGCGTACACCTGTGTCGCTCGACCATTGATAAAAGCCATGTCGATGCGGTGCAAGGAATCCACCGGATTGATTTGCGCGGTATCGAGTTTTGAAAATACATAACTCATTTTGGCATCAGCAAAATATACCTGTTGTGGATTGCCACCCGTTTTGTTGTAAAACTTGATGTTGGTAGTTTTATTATCTGTTCCGAGCAACTGGCCGCGATTTTCGGTAAAGCAAAACGCATGGCTCAACTGCTCGTTGTCGGTTGGTGTGAGCAGCGAACCTGTATTGTATTTTACGGTGCTGTAAGTGTTTGCCCCGCCAAGTTTGGTTTGCCCCGTTACCAGCACCGCGCCTTTGTCGTCCACCGCAATGGCCGTAGGAATATCATTTTTGTTGGAAGGCGAGTTCCACGACACGCCCCAAACCTGATTGCCCGCCCCATCGTATTTGATGGTGTAGTAATCGCGGCTTGTTCCGTTGTCGCTTGCTCCGGTTACGTAAATATCCGTTCCCTTTGCTACAATGGCCGAAGCCGAATCGCTTTTGTTGGCTTGGCCGTTAAAGGTTTTTACCCATTGCTGTACGCCAGCCGGATTGTATTTTACGGTAGCAAAATTTTTCCCCTGTGCTGCTGTGTTTGAATAGCCTGTTACAATCACGTTGTTTAACGAATCGACAAACAAGCCAGTAGCCACATCGTCCAAAGCACCCGCACCTGTGTAGTTGGCTGTCCAGAGCTGCGTGAGTGTACTGTCGTATTTCACCGTTTTGTAATCGTAGCCCGTTCCAAAATTGAGTACCGCTCCGGTTACATAAATGTTGCCGATGGCATCTTGTTGTATATCGGTGAGTTGGTCAAAACCAAAGGCCGAGCCGCCCGTTACGGTAGAACTGGTTACTGTTCCGTTGGCGGAATTGATTTTTAGTACAGCATATTTGTAGGTCAAGGCTGCCGATTGCGCGCCTCCTGCAACGTAGAGCGAACCGTTTTTTAGATACAGGTTTACGGCCACATCGTTGAGCGAAGCGTAATCCCAAGTGGTAGCCCATTGCTGCACCCCTAAACTATCGTAGCGGATCATGAGCATATCGTATTTGTTGGTATTGCCTTTCCACGAAACGCCTACACTCATCACGGTATTTCCGCTTACCATCAAGGCTGCTGCCGCATCGTGGCGCGAGCCTGTGCCGTTGTAGGTAGCCACCCATTTTTGTAGGCCAAGCGTATTGTATTTGATGGTGATGGCGTTGTTGCTATCTGCCGAATTTTTGAAATATGTTCCGGTGATATACACATTGCCCACATTATCAATTTGAACGTCGGAGGCGATGTCGTCGCCGTTTCCGATTCCGGCGTAAGTATTGCTCCATAGTATAGCCCCGCTACTGTTTTGTTTGGTTACGAGCATATCGTAGTTGCCGCTACTGTTTACGGTTGCTCCGGCGGTGTAGTAATAGATATTGCCACCAAAGGTTTTGGAACGGACGATGCTGCGCTGAAACGAGTTTTGTGTTCCGGTGGTACTTGTCCATTCTTCGAGTACGGTTTTTTGTGGGGTTTGTGAATGTCCCAGATTGGGAATCAAAACGGCTACAAATCCGGCAAGTAGGGATAGCAATCCAAGTCGTGAAGGTTTATTACCTTTACGGAAGAGTTTTTTGTTTTTCATTTTTACTTTGTTAGGTGAATTGAAAACAGAAATTTTGTCCGGCGGCGGTGCATTTTGACGCGTTCCAAGTTTGCGCTTGGGTCAATTTGCATCGCTGTCTTTTTCTTTCGGGAGGACAGCCGCACCAAAACAACCGCCTTGCGGTGTTTTGGTGTTTGGGAGATTTTTTTCTTTTGGGTTTTTCTCTTACAAAAGAGAAAAACTTTTACTCATTTTATTTTCTTGGTTGTTGACCGCGTTAAACATTTGTCTTCTCGCTCTTGGAGAAACAAGACATACTATAAAAGTTTGCTTAATTGCCTCGATTAAAAGGCAGCAAGCAGCATTCAAAACACCATGCTGTTTCGGGTCTTGAACAGCATGGTGTTATTCCAGTTGGTTTTGCAACTGGTCGAAGCAGTTCCATTTTTGGGGATGTTTTCTGCCTCTGGGATGTTGAATATACCTTGTATTGGTCGCTGTTTGCTTAGTCTTCGGGGATGGAATCGCTGCAAACAGGTATGCAATTTATTTATTTTTTCGCATTCGATGTATTTATTTTTGTTTGGGCTGGTTGAAAGACGTTGGTTTCTCTATTTGGTTGGTTGGTGTGGTTTGTTTTTGTTTTGGTGAGTTGCTTAGTTGCTTTCCGTAATACAAAATACCGATAGGCCATTCAAGGAGTTCGTCCAACTGATGAATGGATTTTGTAGTGGTGTTTTTCTTTCGTTTAGGCATGAGCGATACTGTTTTATTAAAACCGGATGCCTAAAGCATAACCCCTATAACAGTAGGCAATCCGGTTTTTGACTCCGCTTTGTAACAGTACTTGCGGAGTGTTGTGGTGCGGTTTAACGCAAAAAAATCGGCGTGGCATTTTAGCCGCCGAGAGTTCAGGAACCGCGAAGCCCCCTACAACCAAGCAAACCAAAAGCCACGCCTTTCGGCGCAGCATTGATTTTCTTTTGGTTGTAATAATTTTCGCGGTTTTGAACTCCCAAATTAATCAACGCCAATGCGTTAAATTCGATATGTGAAAAAAGGTATCTGTTTTTTTCGGATGTCGTTTTTTTAATTTCGGTACTAATGTATCACAGTTTTTGATTCGATTGAAAAGCATAGCTGTTTTTTTAGGTTTAGAACAAAAAAGGGGCGTGAGTGTTAAATGCCCTGTTCTTCAGGAACGGCGAAGCCCCCAACTACAAGTACATCTAAACCCACGCCTTTCGGCGTGGCGTTTAGTGTTGTCTTGTAGTTTTTCAATTTTTCGCCGTTTTGAAGAACAAGAAATCACTAACGCCAATGCGTTAATTCGATATGTAAGAAATAGTTCTCTCTTTTTTTTACTTTTTTGATTTGTACAGCTAAAGTATTGCAGTTTTCAATACACTCGAAAAAATAAAGCAGTTATTTTCTTTTGTTCTTATGCGGAACAGAATGTATTGGGTACGTTTTCAGAACACTAAAACCATTAAAAAAACTTTTTGCAGGGTTCTTTTGGATAGAATTTCAATAAACGCATAAAAACAATTTTCTATCCAGATCAGCACCTTATCCATCTCTTATCCGGTTGTTGTCCATACGAGCAGCTAACTAACAGCAGCCCAGCAGCATTCGTATTCCATGCGAGCAGCACGCGAGGAGCGTGCAAGGCTTCTGCAAGAGGTCTGCAAGAGACCTGCGAGGCGTTTTTAGGATCAAATGTTAAAATTTCTTGAATGTAATTTTGATCTCAACTTCCCCTTTTTCAGAAACCAGTTATCGAAACAAAAGAAAAACTTACCATACTTCGGAATGAAACACTACAAACGCCTCGTTTAAAGCGGGAAGTATGATTTTTTAGTATTTACGGGCGTTTCAGGGCATTATTTCATACAATACTACCCCAAATGAAGGCTTTTGAAGGTACTTTGAAGCCTATTTCAAGGTACTTTGAAGTGTATTTGAAGGTACTTTGAAGTGTATTTGAAGGTACTTTGAAGTGTATTTGAAGGTACTTTGAAGTGTGTCCTGTATCGTTGTCTCGTCCTAAAATAACTATACACGTCCTGAAATAAACAGTTATCCTAAAAAAGTAACCAGTTAAAGATTTTGTAAAACGAAATACAACTTGAAGTATTTAGCAAGCGAAAACGAACCTGCAAAGCATAATTTATTGTTACTAAATGACGAACTTCGTCAGCAATTACTGGCTGATGGCTTTTTTACTTTGTATTGTTGCCCAGTCGTGTAAAATCTAACAGCTCATTTTTGGCCTGTACTTACGTCTGGAAATCAATCTTTTAGGCGTAAATTAAAGGGAAAAATAGACTTGCGGAATTTGGGATATAAAACAAAAGCCCCAACTGGGGCTTTTTTGCGTTTAGCGAATGACAACACCTTTTTTAGCAAGAATCGGAACCATCATCATATTGCGTTCGTGAATGGTTTCGGGAAGAAAAACATATTGCTTGTCGTAAAGCAAATCGCCGATATAAAAGCTCACCCAAAATTCATTGCTCAAGCCGAACGTGTTTTCCATGATTGGTTCCACTTTTTCATAATCGAGGGCCGAAATCTCGGGATAGAAATGCCGCAGCGTTGAGGTTTTCCGTACTTCGCCATCAAGCTCGCCATATCCGCGCGAGGTTACAAATACGTTCCTAATTTTCTCAGTATGCAAGTTGAGTAAATACACATTCCACGCATTTTCGCCGCCTTCAGGCTCGCGTACAACAGTCATAACAATGTCTTCAACAACAGGGATTTCAATATCTTTTTTCATAGCAATACAAGCAAACAATTTTCGTGCAAAAATAACGCTTGTAAATGGATTCCCGAACTCCCGTATTCATTAATTTAGTGAGATGAAAAGAAGTGTACTCGTTCTCGTTTTGTTTTTTCTAATCGGACATGCAAACGCACAAGTCGCCGCCGGAAACCGACAAATGGGTATTGTGCTCGATATGGCGCAAAACAACAATTTCGATTCGGCAACCATCCGCGGCTTACAATTGTGCATGGATTACACACACTTTGTTTCCAACTGGAAAGCAAGCGAACCTGTGCCCAACCAAATCGGCGGTGCGTATTTTGATTTTCATGACATCATCAATATTTATTATCCTGCATTCAATGTCAGTGTAGAAATTAATATCCCAGTAATGAATACGGTTACGCGCGAAGTTCCTTCCGATTTAGATACCGCTCGTTTCAATAGTCAAGTCATGATCGACCGTTTTGAAACATACCTCGATTCGGTGTTTGTACACATTCCCGCAGTTGATATTTCTATTCTTACCATTGGCAACGAAAGCGATATACTCTTTTTAAACAACCCACAATTGTTGTCCGATTTTACCATCTTCTACGATTCGGTTGCAACGTATGCGCGGCAACGGTATTTCGCGATGTACAATAAAGTGCTAAAAGTTGGAACAACATTGACGTTCGATGGATTGACATCTGTTTCGCTATCGGCGCCGCTACAACAGTTGAATCAATCGTCGGATGTTATTTCTGTAACGTATTATCCCTTGACAACCAATTTTCAAGTACGGCCACCAAACAGCCCGCTTGCCGATTTTACAACGTTGGTAAATTTGTATAACGATACAGCACAACCCATTTGGTTTGTTGAATGCGGCTATCCATCGAGCAGCAGTTGTGGAAGTAGTGATGCGATGCAAAGCGATTTCTTCAACTATGTTTTTCAGGCTTGGGACAATCACGCAGCCAGTATCCGCGGAATCTCCATGTTTAAATTAACGGATTGGAATCAAACAGAAGTAGATACACTTGCTGCGTATTATGGATTTGCAAACGATACCGCTTTTAAAGAATACCTGCGCACACTCGGCATACGCACGTGGCCCGGCAATGGAACAAATAAAATCGCATACGATGTCATACGATGCAACGTCAACGCCCGAAATTTTTGCAATACGGGTTGTGTCCTCGATGTTGTTTGTAATTGCCCAGACGAGTCCAGTTCGCTTATCTACCCAATTCCCGCTTCGGATCAGTTAACCATCGTTTGGAATCAATCCGCGCCAACTACGATTGAATTTTATGCACTAGATGGACGACTTGTTTTTTCGCAAGTAGCCACAAGTCCTGCAAGTATTGCTGTTGCTGAATTAGCGGCAGGAATATATACGTGTGTGATTCGACAAGAAGATGGTGTGCAAGAAAATTTGCGTGTGATTATTACCAACAATTAATTTCCGTACATCGCAAGTGCAGCGTCTAAATAATAGTGCGCATCTTCTGGCAAATCGTCGCTGTCGTTTGGAAGGCGTTTGCTTCCGAGGCGAACTACAAGCATGTTTAAATCAGGAATAGCAAAAATGTATTGTCCTAAAATGCCACGCGCATAAAAAATGCGGTGTGTTTTATATTCCGGAATCAACCACCAACTGAATCCATAATCAAGGCACGGTTTTCCAGCCGCATTGACAAGACCCGTTGGCTGAACCGATTGCAGCGCGTATGCTTCGGGAACTAATTGCGTACCATTCCAACGCCCACTATCTAAAAACAGTTTTCCAATCCGTGCAAAATCACGCGCATTTGAATTGAAACAACAAAACGATTTTTCGTCGCCGCCTTCGTGGTCGAGGCTCCAGAATGCGGGTTGTTCTGCGCCCATTGGTTTCCAAAGTTTTTCGGTCGCGTAATCAGCAATTTTTTTTCCAGTCGCTTTTTCTAAAACAAGCCCAAGAATTTGTGTATTGCCACTCAGGTAGCGAAATGTTTTTCCTGGAGCTTCGGTTACTTCATCGTATTTTAAAGTGAGTTTGCGCAAATTACTGCCATAATACGCTTCGGCAGGGTAGGCGAGTGGGTTGACGTAATCTTCGTCGAAAGCAATACCCGAACTCATTGTCAACAAATGACGGATGGTGATTGCTCCAAGTTTTTCTGTTTTATATTCCGGTAAAAAATCACCCACAGGTTGATCGATGGATTGAATTTTTCCTTCTTGTAAAGCACAGCCAACAAGAATACTCACAACGGTTTTAGCCATCGAAAACGAATTGGTAGCCGAACGATCCGAAAACTCGCCCCAATACTGTTCAAACCGAATCGAGTCGTTTTTGATGATGAGTAAGGCCCCCGTTTGAATGTCGATGATTTTGGCGAAGTATGCGTCTGGAATTTGTTTTTTGTTGTAATCAATTCCTTTGGCCCAAGGTTGCGGCACACCCGTTTTGACTTCACGATTTTCGAAGATGGTATATTCCGAAACAGAAGGTCCAGAGCGACCTTTCAGGTATGTGTTCCAAACACCTTTGTACAAATAGCTGCGCCCCGATGCTAAAACCCAAATATTGGCAACAGCCAAAACAATGAGCAGAAACCAAAAAAAGCGTTTGAAAAATGTACGCATACGATTGTTATGTATTTCTTAAACGAAAGAAAAAATAAAAAGTTATTGTGTTAGCATATTTATATGTTGGGCTTTAAAACTTGGTGTCGAAGTGTCGTTATTGTTTTCCTTCATGGCAAGGTGGTGAAATGGTTACACAAAGAGTGCAACATCTTTTGGTTATTTTATGTTAGATGCAGAAGTACCGGCATTGTGCTTTGGAATTTGGAGTTTATGCTTTGGAATTTATTCGATAACCTTC
>JAAFIA010000053.1 GCA_013298545.1 Bacteroidota bacterium
GAGGCGCGTTTTGAAGGCCATAGCAGTGCGACTACGGTCAAAAAACGCAACGAAGTATGGTGCAAAAAGGCGCATAACAATTCCGAGGCTTCGGAACAAAGGATGAAATTTAAACAGGCTCTTAAACATCTTAACCTCTTCTTCTATAAAAAACGAGTCGGTAACTTTTGATATGATTCACGCTCTGCGGGCTGGTAAACCTATGGCATATACACGAATTAAAATTCAACCCATTGGGTGTTTGTAAAGAGCATTTATTCTTGGTAACAAAATAATTTCAATCTATTTTCATCGCGGTCAATTGCAAATTGGCCAACATGATTTATAATTTTTTCAATCGCTGCTAAATCTTGAACCGTATCACTTTTAGCATCAATCACTCGCGGAAAAATGATGTATTCTATTTCTTTAAACAGCAACCAGCCACCTAACGAATTGCACCCCTCAAACCCAATCGGCCAATAATCAAACTCAAATGTCATATCTGCATGGATGTATAAAACTCCCATGTGATTTCCCTGTACTTTTTTGAATTCTATTTTTAAAACGATGGCAGCATGTTTGATCAACGCCTCAGCCAATCGAAGCCATTTGGCATTTGACATGTGGTGTTGCGAAAAACGCGAAATCGCTTTTTCAATCTCGTGGCTCGCAGATGCTTTATGTTTTTTTCTACTCACCGTTCAAATTGAAGGAACTGGGGTTGTAACTCATAAGCGTTCGCAACGCCAACAAGAAAAATAAAAATCGCACTTAAAAACACAATCAAATCCGGCACAATACCTCAATCCACCTTCTTCAACTTCGCTTCTGGAACATTGATCTCTAATGGATTTTTTACCTTCTCTTTCAGCAAAGCCAATTTCAACACATCGCTCATGTGTTCGACATAATGAAAATTTAAGCCCTTGATGTAGGAAGCATTGATCTCGGCAACATCTTTGCGATTTTCTTCGCATAGAATCACATCCTTGATTCCCGCCCGACGCGCCGCTAAAATCTTCTCCTTAATTCCACCCACAGCCAACACACGCCCACGCAGCGTAATCTCGCCCGTCATCGCCAAATTCTTTTTCACCTTACGTTGTGTAAAAGCCGATGCCAAAGCCGTAAGCATCGCAATTCCTGCCGATGGACCATCTTTGGGTGTTGCTCCTTCAGGAACGTGTACGTGTACATTCCAATTGTCAAACACATCGTAACGAATGCCCAGCAAATCGGCATGAGATCGCAAAAATTCTAAGGCAATTACCGCCGACTCTTTCATCACTTCGCCTAGGTTTCCGGTTAACGTAAGTTTTCCTTTTCCGCGACTCAAACTTGTTTCAATAAACAAAATATCGCCACCTACCGATGTCCACGCAAGTCCAGTAACGACACCTGCTACATCATTTCCTTGGTAACGATCTTTGACGTGCGCTGGCCCAAGAATTTTATCGAGATCGGTTGCGAGTGGACTGGTTTTATATTTTTTCTCCATCGCAATATTTTTGGCGGCATGACGCACCATTTTTGCAATGAGTTTTTCTAGCCCACGCACACCCGACTCGCGCGTGTAATTCTCCACAATCGATTCGATGACGTCTTCGCTCAACTTCAATTGCTTTTCCGTTACCGCATGTTCTTCCAATTGCTTAGGCAGCAAATGCCGCTTTGCAATTTCCATCTTCTCTTCCGTAGTATAACCAGTAACTTCGATGATTTCGAGACGGTCGCGCAAAGCGGGCTGTATCGAGGTGAGCGAATTGGCCGTAGCAATAAACATCACTTTCGACAAATCGAAATCCATCTCTACAAAATTGTCGTAGAAGGTTGCGTTTTGTTCGGGATCAAGCACTTCGAGCAATGCCGATGACGGATCGCCGTGCCAGTCGCTACCAATTTTATCAATTTCGTCGAGAATAAAAACCGGATTAGACGAGCCTGATTTTTTCAGATTTTGCAAAATACGTCCCGGCATGGCGCCAATGTATGTTTTGCGGTGTCCACGAATTTCGGATTCATCTTTCATGCCACCCAACGACATGCGCACATACTTACGCCCAAGCGATTCGGCAATTGATTTTCCAAGCGATGTTTTACCAACACCTGGAGGGCCATACAAACACAAAATCGGCGATTTGCCCGAGCCAGTTGCTTTGTCTTTCAACATTGCTTTCAGTTTGAGCACAGCCAAATGTTCGAGAATGCGCTCTTTCACTTTTTCCAACCCGTAATGATCGCGGTCGAGAACTTTTTCGGCATTCTTTAAATCGTGAATATCTTCTGTAAATTCATTCCACGGCAAATCCAACAACAATTCAAGGTAATTAATCTGTACCGAATACTCAGCCGCATTGGGATTCATGCGTTCGAGTTTGCTCAGTTCTTTCTTAAAAACATCTGCAACTTCGGTTTTCCATTTCTTCGTTTTTGCACGTTCTTTCAATTCGGCAATCTCTTGCTCCATCGGATTACCGCCCAACTCTTCTTGGATGGTTTTCATCTGTTGGTGCAAATAATATTCGCGCTGCTGTTTATCAATATCGCCTTTTACTTTGGAGTGAATTTGATTCTTCACTTCCAACATTTGCAACTCGCGGGTAACATAATCGAGTACAATACGCGCACGATCTTTGATGGACGAAGCCGAAAGAATGGTTTGCTTTTCTACCACATTCGCCTGCATGTTGGACGAGATGAAATTGAGCAAAAAAGAAGGGCTTTCAATGTTGTTGATCGCCATCTGCGCCTCGGAAGGTATTTGCGGATTGTTGCGAATAATTTGTGCCGCCGTTTCGCGCAAAGAAGCGATGAGGTTGATAAACTCCGTATCATTGGGCGTTATCGCAACTTCAATAAACGGCACTACACGTGCACGCATGTAAGGCTCGATCTGAACAACTTCTTGAATTTCAAAACGACGCTTGCCTTGAATGATAACGGTTGTATTGCCATCCGGCATGCGTAACATTTTGATGATGGAAGCAACTGTTCCGATCGAATTCAAATCGCCTGGAAGCGGATCTTCAATATCATCGTTGATTTGTGCTACAACCCCAATTGTTCGATCGCCTTTAAACGCATCGCGAATCAAACGGATCGATTTGTCGCGCCCAACAGTAATCGGAATGACAACACCCGGAAAAAGGACGGTGTTGCGCAATGGTAAAATAGGCAACAATTCAGGAATGGATTCTGAATTCATCGACTCCTCATCTTCCGGACTCATGAGGGGAATAAATTCCGTTTCCTCTTCGTGAAGTTGGTTAAATTGTAGGAGGTTATTTAAAAAATCTTGTTTCATAGATCAAAGTCAAAATGACAGGTCAAGAGCAATCGCTTCTTGCACCGTCCGTTGTTAAGGCTGCCTAATGCTCATTTTTGAACCTTTACGACAGGCATACTATTCCTGTTCAATTGCTATGCCAGTATAAAAATACAGCCATGCTGTCAGGTTCACAAGACGTTATCGCGCCAATGTGCTGTTTGATTAAACACGTGTTGTAGCATCGCAATCTCCTCATTACTTGGTTCTAGTTTTCGACGTTTGTAAACATTTGTCAACGTTTCGATCATTTTGGGGAATAAATGTGTGGTAAAACCATCGGCTCCACCCCAACAAAAATCGGGAATGAATTTGGGCGGAAATCCAGCGCCAAACACATTTGCACCAACACCGACAACCGTTCCCGTATTAAACATCGTATTGATTCCGCACTTGGCATGATCGCCCATGATTAATCCATGAAAAGTCAAGCCCGTCGATTCGCTCGCTCCAATCGCGTAATTAAACACATCAACTTCCGAATAGTTATTTTTCAGGTTAGACGTATTGGTATCTGCGCCCAAATTGCACCATTCGCCAATGATGGAATTGCCCACATACCCATCGTGTGCTTTATTGGAATTGCCAAAGAAAACCGTATTGGTAATTTCGCCACCCACTTTGCAGCCAGGGCCAATTGTGGTATCGCCATAAATTTTTGCACCCATTTTAATCACCGCCTTTTTACCAATCGCCAATGGGCCACGCAAATGACTTCCTTCCATGATTTCGGCATCTTTTCCAATAAAAATTGGCCCTTGCGTTGTATTGAAGGTAACACACGCTGCTTGAAAATCGCCTTCACAAAAAACGCCATGTGTTCCAATGACCGTATTGGTCGCCGAAAGTTTTGCCGGTGTTTGAAGGCTATCTTCTAAATCCCAGAGGATTGCTTTTCCATTGTGCGAGAATAAATCGTGCATCCGATGAATAATCATGCATTCCGACATGGATTCTTTCATCGAAAAATCATCTGTTAAATGATCGCTCGTACCTAGTTTTAGTACAATGGAATTGAGTCCTACATTGGCCGCCACAAGCAAATCGCCTTTGAGCAATGCTTCGCCAACTTGCAATTTCTTCACTTCAGCAGCCAATTGCAACGAAGGAATAACGCGGCTATTGATCCAAATATTATCGGTATCAAATGCGGGTTGAAAAGGCCAAAGCGAAGCGGCTAAATAATCGGCACAATACGTTGTACTGGGCGCATTTAAAGCATGTTCCCATTTTTCGCGAATGGTACGAATACCTAAGCGAAATTCACAGACTGGACGTGTAAAGGCAAGCGGTAATAAATGCTTGCGGCCCTGATCGTCAAACAATACGAGTTTCATCAGCCGCTAAGTTACGGCTTTATTGCACAAAAAGTCGTACCGTTTCTGATCCGTAACGAATCCAATAAACACCTATTTATGCTACTGCATCTCATTCCTCGCCGGGTTTAAAATCACGTTTTGTTGGTACACCAAACAATGCAGCATAAAAAAGCCCCGACAAAAGTCGAGGCTAGAATATTCGTGTAAAAACGAATTATTTTTTCTTCTCGTAACGGGTACGGAATTTATCGATACGACCAGCGGTATCAACAAGCTTCATTTTACCTGTGTAGAAAGGGTGTGAAGTGTTTGAAATCTCAAGCTTCACTAAAGGATATTCCTGACCGTCTTCCCAAACGATGGTATCTTTGGTTTCAATAGCAGAACGAGTGAGGAAGGCTTGTTCGTTTGACATGTCTTTGAACACGACAAAACGGTAGTTTTCAGGATGTGTATTTTTTTTCATGACTTGAATAGACTTGGCCCGGTTCATTTCGGGACGGCAAAAGTAAGAATAGTTTTTAGAAATACAAAACTATGGATCAGTTTTTTAAGCATTTTCGTGTTCAAAACAAATTTCCGCAATAAAAACGGTATTTCCACGTATTCACGGCGGTTGATTACCTTTGAAGTCTTCATGAAACTGATTTTTCGCTCGCTTTTACCCTTTTTGACCCTGTGTCTGCTCGTTTTTTCCTGCCGAAAAGACCCCTTAAATGAGGATCCGTCGGCCATGTTGGAATTTTCGCAAGATACCATTGTGTTTGATACCGTATTTACAACGGTTGGCTCAACTACACGTCGGTTTAAAGTTTTTAATCGCTCCAACCGCACCATCAGCATTTCGTCGTTGCGGGTGGCTGGAGGAAGTACTTCCAATTTCCGCATCAATGTAGATGGTACGCCACTCTGGAGTACAGGCGATGTGCGCATTGCCCGCGAAGACAGCATGTTTATTTTTGTTGATGTAACGGTTGATCCGAATAATTCCAACAGTCCGTTGATGATTCGCGATTCGATACTCTTTACAACCAATGGTAACGAGCAGAAGGTGATTTTAAATGCGGTTGGTCAAGATGCACATTTTCATTACCGCGAGGTTTTGGATTGCAATGAGGTTTGGACAAACGATAAGCCGCATGTGATCTATGGGTATGCCATTATTCCATCGTGTTGCCAATTAACCATTCAGGCCGGTACGCGGGTGCATTTGCATCAAAATGCAATTTTGGCTGCGGATTCGTGTGCAACCTTAAAGGTTTTAGGAACGCAAGCTTCGCCGGTTACTTTCCAAGGCGATCGGTTAGAGGCTAATTACACCGAAGAGCCTGGACAATGGGGTTATATTTGGCTTTCTACCAATAGCAAAAACAACGAGATTGATTGGGCGGTAATTAAAAACGGAACAGTTGGTGTTTTGTGCGATAGTATTGGCGCATCTGTCAATCCGACGTTAAAAATTACCAATACCATTATCCGAAATATGACTTTGGCCGGAATTTTCGGACGTGATACATATATCGAAGGCGATAATGTTTTGGTGAATAATTGTGCGCAATACTGTGCGGCATTGGTGTATGGTGGCCGTTACCAATTCCGACATTCTACTTTTGGTAATTATTGGGACATTGACAACCGCACATCGCCTGCATTGGCTGTGAATAATTGGTACGAGGATGCCGATGAGAATATTCAACGGCGGCATTTGACACAGGCCGATTTTCTGAATTGCATTATTTATGGCGATTTAGAAAATGAAGTCGTTTTGGATTCGAATACAACGGGGGGCTTTGCGTTCAATTATCGTTTTTCGCATTCGTTGCTCAAGACCAATGTGAATACGTCGAATCCATTGCGTTTTATTGCCAATCAATACAATTTAGATCCGCAGTTTTTAGATGTTGAAAATAACAACCTTCGGCTTGGTGGTGGTTCTCCTGCACGCAATTTAGGCGATGTGGGTGTGGGCATGTTGATTCCGATTGATTTGGCGGGGAATGGCCGAACGTTGGATAGTGCGCCGGATGCGGGGGCCTTTGAAGGACAATAATTTTTGTTCACAAATTGCGCCATCGTCAAATTATCGACGGTTGCTTTAGTGTAACTTATTTCATCCTTGCTTCGCGATTTGCAAATCCCGGATTGCCTTACACCTTATGCGCAAGAACGACTACATTGCCCATCTCCATCGGTTCGCCATTCAATTCAAAATCGGGTTCGGTGTGTTCTTTTATTTCGTCAACCACAAAGCCATTTTGGGTAAGCAAGGCGGCAACATCTTCTTTTGCAAATAGCTTGAATCCATATTTTGTAAATGGATAATGTTCAATCAAGCGTTTGGGTCTGAATGCAATTACGAGTTTCCCTTCTGGTGTTAATACGCGATTCAACTCGCGCAAGACGCGCACTTCATCTCCCCAAAAGTAAATGGTGTTTACCGTAAATATTTTTGTGTAACGTGCATCCGAGAAAGGTAAATCACCCGCATCGGCGTGTATAAAAACAGCTTGATGTGTTGCTATAAAATCGTTGTTATTTTTCTTCGCTTCTTCCACCATCAATTCCGAATAATCAATGCCCGTGTAATTTATTCCTGTCGATTTTTCTAGAATCTCTGATACAAAAAAACCACTTCCCATACCAATTTCTAAAATTTGATCGGTACCGTTTGCATTCAAAACGGCTAGTGTATCGTGAATCATTTGGTTGTTGCCAACATTCATCCATGTGCCTGTTTTCAGGCCATTTTCACCTTGTGGTTTGCGCAATTGCGCCGCCATTTCTTGCAATTCGTGCTCTTCCATTTAAAAGGATTTTCGAACGTGTTTGATTCATAAAAAAACGCAAAAATCAATCTTGAGTTTTGCGTTTTGGATGCCTTAGCATATCCGAAAATTAGTCCTCATCCGATTCGTCGGCATCTTGATAATTGTGGAAAATCTCCTGCACATCATCGTCTTCTTCCAAACGCTCAATTACTTTATTGAAATTTTCAAGTGCTTCGCCACTCAAGGAAACATAACTATTGGGAATACGCACCAATTTCGCTTCCAATACAGGAATATTTTTCGATTCGAGACCCTTTTGCATTGCACCAAAATCGGGAAAAGCGCAATAGACAAAAGCCTCATCGTTATCGCCAATATCCATACTATCTAATCCCGAATCAATCAATTCAAGTTCCAATTCTTCGGGATTAAAACCAGTAGTAGAAATACGGAAAACGCCTTTGCGCACAAATAAATATTCGAGTGATCCTGATTTGCCAATTTCACCTCCCAAACGGTTGAAAGGAACACGAATGTTAGCAATGGTGCGGGTTGGATTATCGGTTGCGGTTTCGATCACAATACCTACTCCACCGGGACCAGTTGCTTCGTAAACCAATTCTTCATAATGTGCCGTATCGGCTTTTCCTGTTGCTTTGGTAATGGCCGCATCCACACGTTCTTTGGGCATGTTGACGGCTTTTGCATTTTGCATCACCAGACGCAAGCGAGCATTGGTATTGGGATCGCCGCCACCAGAACGCACAGCAATTGCAATCTCTTTTCCGATTCGTGTAAACTGTTTCGCCATCGTGGCGTAGCGCTTAAACATTTTATGCTTGCGCTTTTCAAATACTCGTCCCATTGGATTGTTCTATAAAATGAATTCGTTACAAAAATACGATTTTCGGTGAGGCCCAAAAATTCAAATGCATCATTGTGGATATTCTACGCGAACATGGTATATACTTCGCAATTTTTTCTTGAATATCTTTTTGATCGTTGTAATGTCTTTCAACGTAATATCGGCGTTGTCGAATTGATTTAATTCGAGTTGATGCGCCACGATTTTTTCAACCAACGCGTCGATGCTTTCGGCATCGTAATGCGATAAACTGCGCGACGAAGCCTCTACCGAATCGGCCATCATCAATACCGCAGTTTCTTTGGAATACGGAATTGGGCCAGGGTAACGAAACAACTCTTCATCAACCGTATCTTCTGGATTATTGCGTTTGTATAATGTCAGAAAATAAGCGGTATTGGTTGTTCCATGATGCGTACGAATAAAATCAATAACAGGTTCGGGAAGTTTTTGAGCTTTTGCTTTTTCAATGCCTCGAATGACATGACCGATGATGATGCGCGCACTTTCCTCGAAACTCAATTCGTCGTGCGGATTAATTCCAGTTGCCTGATTCTCGATAAAATAAACTGGCATATCGGCTTTTCCAATATCGTGATATAAAGCTCCTGCCCGCATCAGTAGCGCATTGCCACCAATACGCCGAATCGCTTCCTCGGCAAGATTGGCAACTTGAATCGAGTGCTGAAATGTACCCGGTGCTTTCTCCGCCAATTCGCGCAGCAAAGGCGAATTGGTATCCGACAGTTCCAATAGCGTTACATCCGATACAAATCCGAAAATTTTCTCAAACAAGAAAATCAACGGATAGGCCAACAAGACCAAGGCCGTACTCACTCCATAAGCCGCAAAATCATTGAGGTGTAGCATCCGCACATCGCCTTCTAGCATGAGCTTAAGCCCAAGGTGCAAGAGTATATACGAAGCAAAAATCACAACTACCGAGAAAAATAATTGCGAGCGGTTTCGCATATTCACAATACTAAAAATAGCAATGATGCCACTGAGCATCTGTGTCAACACAAACTCAAAACGATCGTTCGGTACACCAACGGTAATGATGAAAATGGTAATGATGTGCGTAAACAAAGCCAAGCGCGTATCAAAAAAAGCGCGCATGATAACCGGAAGAATACAAAACGGTAAAGCAATGAGTGGCAATGCAGGAAACAACGCAGGCAAATACGACATACAAACCGTAAGCAAAACCATAAGTAGAATAAACAGCAGGCGCGAATCATCGCCCAATATCTCGCGGCGGAATAAGCGCAAAAACTGAAACAGCAGAAATAAACAAAAGGCCGAAAGCGCCAATTGCCCTAAAAGAATCAACCAGTTTGCACCACCTTTCCGACTTCTGATCTGGTATTCTTCTTGTAGCGAAAGTAATTCTTGAAATTTATCCGAATCGACAATTTCGCCACGACTGATGATGATTTGGTCTTTGCTCAAAGCACCACGCGCGGGCGAGATATTCTCCAAGGCTTGCTGCAACGATTGTTTGGTAAGCGTACTATCTATTTTCAAATTGGCTGGCCCATGCCCGATCGAATCGTGCCAAATAAATCGTGCGGCTGGCGAAACTCCGGCTAATATCAGCGAATCGGCTTGTGAAATGCGCGGAATACGATCAAAATAAATTTCTTCCGCCAAATTGCCTCGTACAATTAACATCGACTTCCCTTCCGACAATTCGGCCCGTACGCCATTTTGATAGACCGCATCAATATTCTGCTGCAACAGATTCATATCGGCAGTAGAAATATTTCGCAACTGACGAACTCGATTTTTAAGCACCAAAACGGGTTGGTCATCAAAGCGGTAATACGGTTTAAAATTGCGGCGCAATGCCTCACGCTCCGCCTCTACTTCAACCGGATTTTTTTTGATGGCAAAATCAAATGGAGCAATCAAGTTTTCGTATGGCCAAGGCCGACCTTCCAAATTGGCTAAGTCGTAACGAAAACGCGTCTCACGCGGGAAGAAGTACAAAATAAGCGCAAGTGTTGCCACAAACAAAACACCTTTATACCAAAGGGCATGTTTATCGCGAATAAGCATGAGCATTGTTTTCATAGATACTGACTAGCGCAGCGAAAATACACAGAATCGGGTTGTGAAATAATATCAACAGCAAAGAACCACTCCAAAAGGAAATACTTAGTTTTGCGGTCAATTCTACTACTCGTCTTAAAAAGACCCGAAAAATCATGAAAGAAGTCTATATCGTATCTGCTGTTCGTACCCCCATCGGAAGTTTTGGTGGTGCGTTGGCTGAAGTTTCAGCTACGCAACTTGGTGCTACCGCTGTCAAAGCTGCTGTTGAAAAATCTGGCCTTGCGCCAGAAGCCATCAACGAAGTGATTATGGGATGTGTTTTGCAAGGCAATCTTGGTCAAGCACCCGCCCGCCAAGCCTCCCGCTTTGCTGGTTTGCCCGATGCAGTAAATTGTACCACCGTCAATAAAGTTTGTGCCTCTGGTCTCAAAGCCGTTGTATTGGGCACACAATCCATCCTTCTCGGCGATAGCGATGTGGTTGTAGCGGGTGGCATGGAAAACATGTCTGCCGCTCCTTACTACTTCGAAAAAGGCCGTTACGGTCAGAAATACGGCCACGGACAAATGCTCGATGCCATTGTAAAGGATGGTCTCACGGATGTTTACCACAACAATCCCATGGGCGCATCTGCCGAACTCTGCGCAGCCAAATACAACATTACCCGCGAACAACAAGACGCTTTTGCGATTGAATCGTACAAACGTTCTGCCGCAGCTTGGGCCGCCGGAAAATTTGCAGACGAAATTGTTCCCGTTACCGTAAAAACAAAGAAAGGTGATGTGCAAATCACCGAAGACGAAGAATACAAAAACGTATTTTTCGATAAAATTCCAAACCTGAAACCTGTTTTTCAAAAAGACGGAACCGTTACCGCTGCAAACGCTTCTACCATCAACGACGGTGCTTCTGCACTCGTATTGATGAGCAAGGAAAAAGCCGATGCGCTTGGCATCAAACCACTCGCCATCATTCGTGGCTATGCTGATGCTGAACAAGCGCCTGAATGGTTTACCACTGCCCCTGCAAAAGCAATTCCAATCGCGGTATCAAAAGCCGGATTGAAAATGGAAGACATCGCTTACTTTGAAATCAACGAAGCATTTTCCGTTGTTTCATTAGCCAACCAACAATTACTCAACCTCGATCCGGCCAAAATCAATATTCACGGTGGCGCGGTATCGCTTGGCCATCCGCTCGGCAATTCAGGCTCACGCATTTTGGTAACACTCGTGCATGTCCTCAAACAAAACAAAGCACGTTATGGCGTTGCGGGTATTTGCAACGGCGGCGGCGGATCAAGTGCCATGGTGATTGAAAACGTTCAATAAATAAACCGATAAATCAGGGTCGCTAAATTTTTGTAGCGACCCTTTTTACAATGTACGGTGTTTGTCATTTAAGTGTTGTGCCTTGCCGTCGCGAGGCTTCAGACCGCAGCGAAATGGTTACCCAATTGCTGTTTGGCGAAGCCTTTGAAATACTCGAACAAAAAGATTCGTGGCACCGCATCCTCACGTCCGCCGATCATTACGAATGTTGGATTGATCGTAAGCAATACTTAACTGTCAACAAAGCAACGTTTGATAGTTTGCGCGCCAATCCATCGCCAATTTCTAACGAATCGCTGCAACTTATTACCGACCTTAAAAATAACATTGCCTTTCCAATCCTCATGGGCAGCTCGCTCCCGTTCTTTCATGGTGGCGAATGTCAGATTGGTGATAATATTTACAGATTGGATGGAAGTGTGCGTTTGTTTGATCAACCAACCACGCGCGAGAGTATTGTTGAAACCGCTTTATCCTTTTTAAATGCGCCTTACCTCTGGGGCGGACGCTCGATGTTTGGTATTGATTGCTCTGGCTTTACGCAAGTTGTGTTTAAATCAAATGGCATGCAACTCAAGCGCGATGCGTATCAACAAGTTGAATTGGGAGAAACGTATTCTTTCGTAGAAGAAGCGCAGGCCGGCGATTTAGCATTTTTCGATAACGAAGAAGGACGCATTGTGCATGTTGGGATTGTGATTGGCGACAATAAAATCATTCATGCGTCGGGGCGCGTACGTGTTGATCATTACGATCATTACGGCATTTTCACGCCGGAGCGAGGCGGCTACACACACAATTTGCGTGTGATTAAAAATATCCTTTCTTAATATTTTTCTTCCTTTCAATCTTCCTTGTTTCGCTTGTATGAAAGAATCCGTATGGAAAGCGGTACTACTACTTCCATTCAAAAAATCAAACGCTTGTTGTAAACGGTTTGCGCAATACGTGTGCGTTCAAGCCTGACGTGTGGCGTATTGATAAAATTGAAAAGATTGGCATAAAAAAGAGGCCGTCTTAAAAGGACAGCCTCTTTTTTGTTATGCAGACATTAGATTACTAGAATCTGCTCATCTCTATTTACCAAACCTGAAGTGTTAATGACATCCACTTTAAATTGATGGTACAGCAAACCGCCTGCCGTATCTTGTTTATCAAGAGCAACAAAAGGAATACTGGCCAGATTAAGGACAACAGAGATTGTTGAAGCATTACTTTTTAATTGGTGAATGCGTTGCCAGTTTCCTGCAGGTGTCATTTTTGATAATACATAATCGCCTTTGTAGCACGTTGGCGACCAACTGATCACCACATTTGATAAGGATAAAGGCGATCCACTAGCAGGATCCGATGCATAACTCAGTTTTGGTGCTTGCGGATTTGCCGTATCGAGTACCGTTGCCATGACCATATCGGTTGGTTTAGATGGAACAAGTTCGGTCAAACCACGTTCATTCGTAATTTTTCGCAATGCAGCAATACGATAGAATAATGGATCACTATATGGCGGGAAACTTAAGTCGCCAAAATCGTCTTGCAGTTTTTCACCAACAGCGATTGTCTTTACCAACTTCATGGTTCTGATACTCAAGGCATCATCTGGATCAGATGCACGATAAAGTTCGAACGACACAATATCTTCCGTTTCTAAATAATCATTCAATTCAAACACAACTGCTGTAGGAGTTGATGTAATTGAATTTTTTATTTGTGTCATTACACGCTTAATGCTTGGACTTTCGGCAGGTAAAGTTGGTACGAGATGAACAGGGCCAGTAGCTGTGCTCGCTTCACTTACACGCATTGAATTAGAGACTTCTACGCCAAAATAGAAATATAAATTTTTTGACGAGCCGTCAAGTGTATAATCTGTAAAACGAACATACCGTTTGTTTGCAAGATCTCCGTACCCAACATGAGTATTTAATAAAATCGTTCCGGCTGCATTTTTCTCATACCGAATTGCCATTGGCCATCCATCAAAAGCGGGGTCGGTTGGAGCAAGACGATCGCCATTGTCATTTCTAATTTTTGCCGCACGACCAGATGTTTGCAATGAATTTGCTTTTAGTTGGCTATAAATTGCGGGTGTTTCTGTAAGCGGCAAAAACGCGCCTTGTATGGCATCGCGCACAACATCACGCATGGTCTGGGTTGTACCACCAACAAATGCAAGACTACCTGGCGCAACAGTATTGTTTAAGGGAAATGGAAAAACCGGAACTGTAAGTGCAGGATCTGGAATCTGATAATTTGGATTGTTCGGTTTCGGAAAACGGAAGCCATTGGGTGTATATGTTTTAAACTGCCCATCAGTTTCCGTAATCATGTTTACCAAATCGTTCCATCGGTTTGTTTCAAATGCAGCGTCTTCTTCAGTGAGCAATGCGAGTTGCTCGTATATTTCTTTGACGCGTTGTGGAGCATACAATTGATCTAAAATTTTACGTTCGTTGGCACGGAAGAATATCAATCCAAATGGTTGATTAACTTCTACATCAAACGTATATGTCGATTTGCCGTAGAAATTAGGTCGTGTTGCATACAATGCACCATCAGGAACACCAGGCGGTTCTGGTTCACGAATTTCTAACGCCAACAATACCGTAGGAGTTGCCATATACGAATGACAATTCACAACTGTTGAATCGACAGAACGAATACTCATGTATGTATTCCGTGTTCCTTCGTTCAACGCGGGAAGTATTGCTGTTTCACCAAAATTATTTCCGCCACCAAGATCGGCCTTGAAATAGGCACGATACGATGGGTGAAAATTAACCATTGGAACCGATCCGATATGGATTGCAGCACTTGGGTCGAGTGGTGTAAACTGATTAGCCGTTAAAACAAACATTCCAGCTAAATCGCGCTCCAATCCAAATGTACTGTCAAACGCTATAATTTCTAATGTAGGTAAGGAATAGTTGATATTCCAAACACGTAGCTCTCTTATTTCCCCATTGTTTGCAACGAGCCTTACTGTTCCTTGATAATATTCAATATCTGGATCAGGATATGCAACAAGTTGTTTGGTACTGAAAGTAATGCGATACAAACCTGTTGGTATCTGATTTGCAGGTGGCCCTCCTACTGGTATAAATGGTGCCAATGTTGGATCGGTATCATATACATGTGCAATTGTTGCAGCATCTGTTAATCCTCCAATGTAGCGTGTAACGACTGTCCCATCGCCCATCGTTTCTATTTCGGTATGCGCTGGCAAAAATTGTGTCAGCGCAACTTCTTTAACCAATTGTGTATTCCAAGCTGCTGCTGCATCTAAATTTTCGACCAGCAAAAAATTACTGTTTACATCTGGATCTTCCCACGAAATGGTTGTACAAAAAACATTATCGTTCAAACTATCTTGTGAACTCGTAACACGAATGCGTTTGAGCCTGATAACGGGATTATTGCCTGCAGTTACAATAGATTCTACCACAAAGGCTTTTCCATTGACAACCAGTGTTGAACCAATATAAGCAGCTACATCAGCAGCCAAAATAACGGGTTGAACTGTACCAAGAGGATTAGAAGTTGTGTACGAACCAGTATGCACATCTACAGTGTTATTAATCGTATCGACACTTGAAGAAGTAATTTTTCCATTCACAACGCGCGGTGGTGCAGTTCTGAAAAAAAGTTGTGCCTTATTGGCGTACTGATAAGCAATGTTGTGTGTTTGATTCCAATCAAACATGGCTCGAACAAGTGTCTTATCACCTGATGGAAGTGCTTGTAATCTATTTTGTTCCGCTTGTGTTGTAAAAATCAGCGGTACTTCATTCTGAATGAGCTGAACCGTAAGATTGGATGGAGGAAGGAGTGTATTGCGTTTTTCAAAAACAGTTGCGTCAGTTTCCACTTCATTCCCTGGAGCAGAGCTTCGCGAAAACCAATTGATGCTATACAATGCATAATGATGAACACCTTCTTCTGTTTCACCATGTGTATATACAGGATTCTGACGTGTTTCTGGAATTGGGCGTACTTCGGGCAAGCCACCCGGATCAATCCAATTGACATCGTGACTAATTTCTGGTCTTACATAAGTTCCCGAACCATTAGGCCCATCGGCATACTCAACCCCAAACAAAACCGGAATCGTTTCTTGCCCTAAATTGAATGATTGATTCGTAGCAAAAAAGTTTTCGAAGGGTAATTCATATCTAAACTTATTGCGATGCAAATTGATGTATCGAATTGCCGCATAAGGAACATAGCCATTAGCATCCGTAAGTGCTGTCTGACCACCACAGTTATCAGCCGTTAATCCATAAGAAACAGTTAATAGCGAAGGTCTTGGTGGATAACGGTAATCATTCATCGAAGTTGGCAAACTCATAAACAGATGAGTCGTATAAACTCCCGGCCCCGTTTCGAGCGAAGCTGTTGTAACATACTGCATTAAGTAAATTACCTGTTCCGATTGCAACGCTGTCTTTTGCGAATCAATCGTACCCATTCCCAACATGCGACAGACATGATAATCGAGTCCGGCAAAATTCAGCATATCCAGATAACTAATTTCGGTTGTCGATGAGTTCGGATCTGGATCTGTATTTGGAATGACGACATTGGCCTTGACATCAAATCGACTTTTATCGAGATACGTTTCTACCGCTTCTTGAATACCATCATCAACCATGGTCCAACGATCCTTATAGTTCTGAACGTTGACACAAAATTCTCCTGCAACATTGAGTTGATTAAACTTAGGCCATTTGTTATGAACAATAAAATCTGTTGGATTTTCTAAGCGTCTGAATACTTCCGCGTTGGCATCACTATTTCCATCATTGATCGCATACTCACCAAAGAAATTCCATTCCTGTTGTTTGTTTTTTCCTGCAATATAATCCTCGTATGTAATCAAATAAAAACTAGACAATGTACAGCCCGTATAATCTAGTCGAAAGTATTCGATGTTTTCGGCAATTAATACTGGCGGTGGCGTTGTATGTCTTTTCCGTGAACTAATAAGGCGGGTAGATACATCTAATTTATCTGGCAAAGAAATAGATTCGAGTCGAAATGCAGAACCAGAAGTCATTGCTGTTAATTTGAAATCGGCCCAAAAAACAAATTTCCCAACAGCTCGAATTTCTAGTTGACCTGTATAAGCCTGCATAAATTGCATTGGGGAAACCAAGGGATTGAACGATTGGCGAACAGCATCGTAAAGGCCATTGCTGACAAAACGAATCAGGATGTCGGTCGTTGTACCAGCAGCATTTGGGACATTGTCATAAAGCCAAGTTCTGACGACTCCAGCTTCCTGCACTTGTGTTGGAGCAATCGAAAGATTAACTTCTGTTCCAAAATCTCTACGAAAGTTGGATTTATATATTCTAACAAAATCGTCAGGGCGATTAAATCCGATGTTGGTTGGATATGCTCCTGAAGGTGAAGCCAAATTTCCTTTAGGCCAATGTGTTTCACCCAGCTTTCGCAGAAAGTCCCAACGCAAATGAAACCCACGCACTGAACCATCCGCAGCATCTGATCCAGCTGCTTGTAAATAGATATAAGGTGATTGAAAACTTGGGTTGTTTCCTAAATCTACAGGAACACCTTTGGGGCAATACTTGGTTAAAACAGCATCTGCTTTTACAACAAACGCATCCCATTTTATTTCTTCAATTCGAATTTCTTCGGGCTTGATTTCCCATTGCTTTACAGTAAATGTTAAACGTTCAATAGTAGGAAGTGGTAAGCTTTCGGTGAGGCATGACGTATAATTTGTATCCGTTTGCGCTAGCAGAGCAGTAATCCCTTTTCCAGAAAGTGGCGTATGACCACACATCAACAAACCCGATGCTGCCGAGTTAAAATCGTAGTGCAAATCATTTAAGATGTATTCTTTGGGCAACTTAAATCTGCGAAGCCATTTCATTTGAATGCTTGTGTCGAAAAACGCTACTGCCGAAAATGTTGGCGCTTCGCTCATGTGCATCGTTAGGTAAAAACCTTTCTCTCCCCGCGTCAAAATTTTCTTTCCCGTTTCCGTTTCTTTTCTAAACGGAATCAGATATCCTTCCGCAGTTTTTTTAGACGAATCAAACCGTAAAACGTATGTCTTCCTTTCTGCTCCTGTCTCTCCTGTTACAATAAAATGGTCTTGACCTATTTGTAAAACAGCTTCTGCCGTTTGGTAGTCTTTATTACCCAGAAGATAACTCCATACAATATTTAATTGATCGTCAAGTGCGATAAGAAACGTATCCCAATTCGAACCAGCATTTGAGTTTCCAAAAACAAGACAACCACTTCCCCAAGGAATCATTCCTGATACTTGATCATCATTTGTTTCTGTACCAAGCAACACAGCTCTTAAAACATTCCCTTGCCCATCTATTTTTACAAGCTCGACACTATCGACACTGCTTCCTATTTTATTTGACCATGATGTAAAGTAATAAGTATCATCAACCGATTTGATTAGTTTGACATTGAAACGTGTACCAAGTTGATGATATGTTTTTGTCCAAATGACTTCGCCTTTTGAATCGGTTCGAATAATCAAATTGTGGTTTCGCTGATCTGTTGAAGTTGCACTCGGATCTGTATTGTGCGAACCATACAAAATAAAATCACCGTTGTCGCAACGAACCGAACTAGAAAACCCAACGGGAAGTTTATCGATGTAGTAAATTTTACTCCAGATAATATTTCCTTTATCATCAAACTTGCTGAAAAGTGCTTGATTGCCAATAGCTCCAGCAGTATATACAGGGCCTGATTCTGCAAAATAACTTCCAACAGGAATACTGGTGTAAGTAGCCGTAGTGGAGAATTTATGGGTATGAATAAATAAGCTCATAGTGATTGTGTTCTAGTCGTGATAAATCAAGGCATCGTGAGTGATACAGTACTCACCGTTGTTACCGGTACATAAAGTTGTCCATTGAACTGTTTGTATCGGAATGTGAATACAATAGACGCGCCCGGAGCAATGTTCATCGCATTATTGGTATTTGTTACAAATGCCTGTGAGCGATCTTTCGACCAAATTGCTTTATACAAAGCCGGCGCTGTTCCATTTACAGACATTGTTAATGTATCTGTTAAATCGGCCAACGGTATTTTCGGATCATTGAATGGTTCCGGATTACGAACCAGTATGCCATAAATACGACCTGTTGCTGCATTTTTTACCACATTAAATTCTGTTGTAACGGCAGGATGTTGTGCTGGAATTTTGAAAATACCATCCAACAGACGGTTAAATGGATCTGCAAATTTTTGTAACAAAGCATCATCCGCTGCAAGTGTATTTTGCAAAGCTTGTAACGCAATATTTTCAGTAGCAGTATCGGCATCTGTTTTGATCGTAAATAGTGCTGCTTTTAATACTACATTGGAAGAGTCTGTTTTTAATTTATAACTATTTACTTGCTCTTCGAAATTGGCATAACGCGAAGTTTGGAAACCATACCGCAACAACTCACGCGTAACCGCGGCATTAGCTGGTGCATTATTCATTTTCAACGAAATTTGGAAAATCGCTGTGTATAATTTCAACGGTTTCAAATCTGGTAAGTCAAATTCCGAATTAACCCAAAGTGGATCAATAATAGAAACCACTGCGCAAGGCGATCCGTAAGTAATCATCGTATTGATGACTTGTACATCTTGACTTATGATTGGCAAAGGACTCAATTCCCATGTCGATACGGTTGGTGGTATTGCTCCAGATGCCGGATCGGGAGCCGGATCTTTAATATCTACGAAGAAACGAATATCGGTTCCATCTGAGCCTGCAATATCGCCCCAACTATGCAACATCTCATAAACGTATGCTTGCAAATAGAAGAGTAACAATTTGGGATCGACATAGAACAACGGTTTCGCATTAATCAACTGCCCATCGGCATTTGGGTATGATTTCGTGAAATCGACATAATGCTGCAGGTTGGTCAATTTGAATTCGTCCTGTCGATCTTTTGATTTTAATGCCGCATAATCTGGTCGCATAACTTGTGTTCCGCCCTGAATGTACTCGTGGAAATGCCCCAATGGTCCAGTAGTTCGGAAAGCGAAAACTTGTGTTCGCGCATAACTTGCCAACTGCGAAGTTCCATTCTCTCTATATAAAATATCGCGTGTATTGATGTTGATGGCATAATTGGTATATGGTCGCCAGATTGGTTGCAACGAACCATTAAACGCATTGATCATGGTTGTTACTTCATTTGTTATTTGTGTTTGCGTCCAGATGGTATCGTTATACACAGCATCTTCGTACGAAAGCACACACACTTTATAAAGTAAAACTTCGCACCTTGGTTTGCAAGCATTCAATTGATGGCAGCTGGCTCCACGAATAAGGCCATTGATCAATCTTTTCCCAACGCGGAATACGGCATCAGCAATAAAATTATATACAGGTTGATTGCTTGGATAAGCTGGATCAAGACGTAAATTGGAAATACTGATGAGGTCTGTAATCTTGACACTTTGTTGAGGCGAAACGACTTCTATCCACATCGGGCAACGGAAGTCGTTATTATCAACCGCACTAAACTCAACACGATATGGTGTTTGGCTATTTACAACATGTTGAATGACACGTCCAGCCGGTGGTGGATTTTGATAGTACAACAAGGTATTTTGGAATACACCCGAATAGATTGAATTAAAGTCGGGGAATAAATTCACCGGTGCACCACCAACAGGCAACAAGTGTCTATTGCTAATTAATGTATTAAAATAGCGCTCAAGCAATGCGGCTTTGGGACCAAGTTCATTCCCACACTCATCGCCACAATTCGATGCGGCAGCTGCAGGATTGGCAACTGTGGGTGGCCCAATATCAAACGAAGTTCTTCCTGTTAGCGGATATAGTTGTTCTTTTCCGGCAATGGGAATCACAGCATCGATGGTGAATGAATGGATCTGATCTATTTTAGAACGGTCTTTAACAACTTGCAGGTTTTTAAATGAACGTATCCGATCAAAGCGGAATATATCAGACAATCCATCGTTTACAAATGCTACTGTGCCAGTTACTTTTCCAGACTCGGAGAACACAAATTCCAATTCATTCTTTTGAAGCAAGTCGGTGAAAACATCAACACTTACTTTTGGAGTTAATATTTCTGCCGAACTATTGATACGCGAAGGAGTCTTTTCTCCTCCAGAAAGAATAGTCTGGTATGTTTGAATAGTACTTGGAGATAAATTAATACGCGGGTTAATAATTGCTTGCTCAAGAACCAACTGATTTAATAAATCTGCTGTTACCACTACTGGATCAAAATTGGGTTCTGTTGCTTTGCCACATGTATAAAGAACATGGCATGAACATCCTTTGATGACGACTTTTCGTTCTTTTTTGCCTTCGCGAACAAGTACGAGCATGGTAAAGCAAGTATTTGAACCGTTATGAAGCGCTTCTTTATCAATCTCGAATGCAATGAGACTAACTATATTTTCCCATAAAATACCAAGTTCGGTTTCGTCAACCTCAAAATTGATTGGACACTGGTAATGTTGATCGTCAGAAATTAATGCCTTTAAAATTCGTGGTGTCTTTTCTACAACAGTATAGCGTGTGTGCTGTCCAGTCAAATCGAAAGGATACAATGGTGTTTCAAAAAATACACCCGTGTATGATCTGTATTCATCATCGAGCAAATTGACATTTTGCTGTGCAATGTGCTGCATTTTAATCAGCCGTTCAATGAAATTTTTGAGGATCTCCTTTTCAAAAATCAATGTAGGGAGGCAATTACCGATATCCTTTCTCGGTTTACACGTTCCAGTTTGAATTACAATTTTATCAATTGGGCGTTGCAATTGATCGTAACTAATTTCGAGAAGTTGTCCGTTGCCTACAATACTTCGCGTTTCGACCAAACGATAGCTATATCGAGGCGCATCGTTCCATCCAGCAGGCATTGGATCGAGAACGCGTTCGTAGTATTTCACAAGAGCCGTAGGCGAACACGTGCGGACATGCAAAGAAATGCATGGGAATGATTCTATGAAATAAAGTTCAATGGATTCATTTATTTCGGAACGCAAAGCACGTTGATATGTACTAAGCGGTCGGTTTACCACATCGCCATCGCCACCAACAACGCGGAAACGAAATTTCTGATTAAAGAAAAATTGATTGCGCGGAGTAAGTATTGGTGTTTGATCCCACGGCCGCCAAGTATCGAATGTGATACATGTTTTTGCAATTGGATCAGGCGCACAGAAAATTGTTTCTACTGAAATACCGAGGTCTTCAGGCTGTGTATTCCCTGTTCCTTGCGACAAATAATCGAGTGGCGATTGCGCCATGATCCGCAATTTGGTAAACTGATCAGGTGCTGTATTTTGCCAATTACCATATTTGAGTGTACTTAAATTGGTTGTAATAAATGGCGCTAATTGCAACGGTGTTGCTGCGGCATACATATCATACGGAACCCATGTTGTGCCATTATGATAAAGGATATCCACACTATCCAAGATGTACTCATGACGAACACGATCAGATTTTCCGCGTTGAGGAGAGAAGTACTCGATGAAATTAGAGCCATTTCCATTTCCACCGAATTTATTTTGGACGCTTGCCGCAACTTTCACACTTTTCGTAAACTCAATATCAATTTTGCTATCCATCGGGATCATGAATGTATTGAGCGCCGATACAGCAGGAAGCGCGTTTCCAGCATACAATGCAAATGTTTCTTCGGTGTGCATGTTGAGTGCTTTCACCGATTCGGCAGCATTGGGCTTAAACAATTTCATCTCTTCTAAATTGAGCGAACTGTCGAACGTCCAATTGAATTCAAATTTGCCACAGAATGTTTTCCAAAGAACTTTGACGCAGATTTTAAACGATCCTGCAATCATAAATGGTTTAGCCGATTCGGCAGCCAAAGAAGCATGACCACTCAAACCAAATCCAATTCCAAAAATGGAAACTTCAACTGTCCCTCCTAATTGAATTGAAGCACCTAGTTGTTTTGGGCGGAAACTCATTTTTCCAGCTACATCAATATAAGCACTCAATTCGGCTTTGAGTGGCCCCCATTTTTTCTTTAAGCTATATGATGCCCCAGCTCCTGCGCGAATGCCAGAAGAAGAAAGCATCAAATAGAAATAAACATTAAAAATACTCAGCAGTTTAACCTGAATACGCCTGTTTTCGGGTTGGTCTTTTCCGATATTGATGTACCAAGCGGCGGCATTTCCCCAGAAGAAACCCATTTCAAGCAACCCATCTACAGTTGCAATTCCTCCTTGATTAGTGCCTTCGTCAGGAATTTTATAATTTACACCGATCGCTGTTTCAACCGAAGTACTGGTAATCGAGATCAATGCAAAGAATGGCGGATCTTGCGTAACATCTAATCCGATACGTTGCTTAAGGATTTGTCCTTGCCCTTGAAGCATAAATACTTCGGGTAAAGAGAGCAAGAAAAATATTTTACTCGAAAAAGCGCGTCCGGCATCTGGTGCTGTTGCCAATGAAACTCCAGCTCCAAGCGAAAATCCGTCTTTCTGTTGAAACTTAGAAACTTGAATACCTTCTTTGAAATCTGGTGCTACTTTCTTTTTATAGTATTGCCACCACGGATCATTGTCAGTTAATTGAACGGCTTGGCGCGAAGCCACATATTTCAGACCTAATAAGGCACGGAAACCGTAAATACCAAGACCAGTTGCACCCAATAAAATTGGAGTTGACATTTCTAATCCAACATCAACAATAAATGCAGGTACATCAGGATTAAGGCGCATTGCAGCACTTCCTCCCATGCGTAATTTAGGAAGCGTAAACTCTACACCACCTACATACTCTGTCCCTTTCGAAGGAGGCGTGGCTTGCTGCATTGAAAGGAATCCCTTGAGTGTAAGCGCTGCTGTTTCGGCGGTCGCGTTTCCTGGAATAATGATATCGACTTTGATGCTTTGAATACGCATGAAAAAGTCGAGCGGCCTTCCAGGACCATTGTCTGTTGTAAAATAAAATGCAATGCCACTCCCACTTACATCAACACCACCAGGATTAACATTCACACCACCATCGAAGGTGAAATAACTGTACTCCCGCATGTGCGCACCATGCTGTTGTTGATGCGTACCTAAACCGATTCCAGTTATAGATAATTTTGCAGGGCCGAATTGGAACGACAACGCTTTGGGCAAAGTAATTTTACCACCTTCAAATTCAAACTTTCCATCATCCCAAATTACCATTTTCTGGATGTCGATTTTATCGGGCAGAAATTGACCAACAGGAGCGCCAACTTGGAAATCGAGTGCCCCAGACAAGGACGCATAAAAACGGTTGTCTTTTCGTCCAACAGAAATACTCGAAATTGTGAATTGAAGAATATCTTTAATTTTTATTGCCGTAATTCCTTGCGCTTCCGATGCAGTAAGGTTGAAATCACCATTCCCATCAATGTGAACGCGAATATCTATTTGTGCTGGATTTCCATCATTGTCTTCAAAACCAGGGATCAACATGGTACCCGCAATGTCAGAACCAATCACTTCATTCTGGTGAAAAGTTACGCTGCATGAATTGAGTTGTAATTCAAAACCAGAACCAAATTTTGCAGAAATTACTGCTGGGTTTGGATCAACATTGCTAATGGCTTCGATTCCTAATGTTCCTGAAATACCACCTGTTCCAATCAATAAATTCCGGCCTTTGATAACGGCATTAGAAGTACCATTGTGATTTTGATTGAAAAAATCAGGAAGTTTAATCGTCGCATCACCAATGTAAACGCCGATAAAATCGGAAGGTCGTCCATCTAAATCAGCTTCGGGGATATTGACTTCCTTACTAATATCAAGTTTGGCATTACTAAAACTAATCTCAAATCCGGTATTTCCGATGCGCGATGGCGTCATTGTAACGGCAAGATTCAAATCATATCCGATTCCCGTTTCTGTACTAAATGAAAAAGAAGGATTTGGCGATGCGATAAAACGAAGCATCGACTTTTCGGGGTCAGGCAATGGTGTTCCACCAACAGCAGTCAGTGGCAATAAATAATTTCGTGGAAATTCAATTCCCACATTTAAGCTTAATGAAGCTTCGATTTTGGGCGTAATTAATTTCTTAATGTATTCACCAACTGAAGGCTGAATGATTCGTGAAAAAAGTTGGTCGATTTTATCAAGCGTATTTCCTTCGTTGAGTGAGTCGATCAAAACAACAGTGAAAATTACGGCTGTTGGTGGAATGCCTAAATTGGTTTCGATCAATGTAATTAGGCTTCCTATCGGATCGAGTCCAGAAGGCATTCCTAATGTAGTACCTGCAAAATCGGGGTGTGCATTAATCTGATTTACAAGTTCTGTAATACTGACTAAAATATCTGAATCTGGAAAAAACGAATGGAGTGTTTCTTCAATGAGTTGCCTTTCCGAAATACCCAATACTTGAATTGCAAGATCAAGAATGGCCGTTCCATTGAAGGAAAAACTACTGGCATTAAATGCCTTGAGGTAAGCGAGAATTGGCCATTCATAACTTACTGTTATCGGAAATTCAGAAATATCGCCCGGATTCGTATGCGATGGATTTAGAATCAGCGCAATTTCAGTTCCTGGAATATTAAAATCCAATCGTTTTAAGCTAACAATAGAAAGACTATAAAAAGCAGCATCTCCACGCGGGCTTTTTGTAAACTGGAGGTCTTTAAAATAAATATCGTCTAAAATGCTTGTTAACCCCGAGCGTATAAATCCCAGTTGTTGTGGAATTGCGTCGAGTGTAACGAGGTCGGATATCCGTGGGTAAAATTTCGGATTAGGCATGTAGGTTATGCTTTATGTGACTACTAATGCAGTTATGATCGGTTAAATATCATTCACGAAATCGCTGATGATATTTTGAATGTCGGTAATTGTTGTTTTTGTTTGCGCTGCATTGAAATCGGTATTGACCAATTGGGTAAGCGGCAACGTGATTAATCCAACATTCGTTGAACTCACGCGGCTGTTTCTATACATCGCCAAGCGGTATAACAATTCATTCTGGAAATAATCGCCTGCCGAACCTTGTGTGAGCGCAGTTGCTGGCGGTGGAACAGGAAGGTTAGGTGCCGCATTTGCAGCCGCAATGATTGGCCCTGTTGGAGCGCGACCAGCAGCAGCAGTATTCCAAGATTGGTTATAAACCAAATTGGCATTCGCAAACGTTCCGGGTACAATGGAGGTCGAAGGGATTTGATTCTCGAACAATTCGGGAAGTGTTGTATTGTTTCCGACACGCGTAATGGTAGCAGAAGTTGAATTGTATTCGTAGTAAACTGGATTGAGTCCACTTCTACCCTCATTGTCTATATTAACTGCTGCTGTACCACGTTTCTTGGTGGCAAAACGTTGCACTTCATATACATTTCTACTGCCAACATTGATCAGTAAAATCAGGTCAACAGCATTTGCTCCGGTAAGGAATGAATTGACAAACGTTTCAAATTGTCCACTATCCAAATCACGATAGCGAGCGGGCCATACAACCGATTGAATAAATGCGCTGTTGGCTGGTGCGGTAGGATCAACAACCGTTTTTCCATGCAAATACAATGCAGCTGCTCCACTCGGGTTGCTGTAAAATGGATTTCCTGCTTGAACGGCATTGAGTTGGAAAGGATCCATACCAATGATCAAAATCTTTTTCTGTGCGCCCGGCCAAGCAGCATTAATCGCAGTTACATCGATACCTCTGCTTTTGTCTTCAAATAACTTAACCAAATTGTTGCGGTCAGTAAATGCTTGCAAGAGATATTCATGGCTCTTCAAAGCAACCAACATTTTTAAGCGCGACCAATACAACATGCGGTCATCAGGATTCGCCGTTGGTAAAGCAAAATTATTATTCACAAATGCTCTTGCTCGATTCAGAATCAAAGGTGCGTGCGTATTGACGGCAGCAGTCAGATTGGCTAAGGCAGAAGCATTGTTGACAATTGCATTCACAGCAGTAGTAAAGTTGGTAATGAGTGTAGCAAAAGGTTGCGTAGCTCCTAATGCTCCAGCCTGATCGCGTTGTGAAAAATAATCTTCAAATGTTTTATTGGCAATCCGAACTTGTCCATCGGCTGTCGCATGCGGAATATTGTTTGCCGGAATACAAACCAAAACACTATTTCCAGCACCATTGACAGTAATCGATTGCAAGGTATAACTACCATTATTTCCTGTCGATCCTACAACCGTAAAAGCATCTCCAGGAGTAATTGCCGTCAACATATTACCTGTTACAGTAAAACTTTTACCTGCCTGATTGAGTGCTGTAATATTGGGAGCAGCAGTAAGACCGTTTGGTAATGCTGCAATATTCTCTTCATAATTACGTGTATAGGTTGTTGGTATGGGTTGGTCTTGTGTAAATAAATCGGATGTAAAGCACAAATTATCTTGCGTGTAAACATGAATGGCTGCACCTGGGAAAATAGTCGTATGATTTCCATTGACATCCAACCCACGAAGCCCAAGCCGATACTTGTGGTATATTTTTCCGTTTTGTCCATTTAGATTTTGTCCAACACTATCCAACAAAATATTGCGTGGATAGGTTGGTGTTAATGTACCTAAAGCTTTCAGTATATTCAATTCCGCTTTCGATATTCCTAACAACAACAAATCTTGTGGCAATGCATTTGCAGCAGGCGCAGCCGAAAGCGTAATTGTTGAAATGGGTGTACCAGCTTCAATAATCTGATCCATCACTACACTATAATTGCGTAGCATAGATACTTCAAAGAAACTTCCTTTTCTACTTACTCCTCCCGTTAAACTTTGCTTGTCGCCTTGTGCAGGATTAACAAATTTATCTCGTGCAATGGCGTAAAAAATTGCGCGTCCACTTCCTGTATCTTCAAAAGCAACACCACGTTCGCCCACATATCCAAAGTTTTGAACGACTGTACCATCAATGTATTTGCGATCCTGATTGCTTACCCATTTTACATTTTGCGTGGCATCCCACATTTCGTTTATATCAACAGGCCCAAAAACATTATCATGATGCGCCTCTGTTCGCACAACTTTTCCAGGCCAAACAGTAGCCGGATCGCGTTGGCGTCCGTAATGCATTTTAAACACCCAAGCAATGCTGTCTTTATTTGCACCACCACCCGTATTGGGCGACTGGAATGCAATCTCGTTTGTCCACACAACCGGAGGTGGAGGTGGTGCTGGAGGAGGAACCGTAATTAATGTTGGCCCTTCTACAAATTTGAAATTTACAGCAGCTGTCGTCAATTCGCCTTGTTCGACATAGAGAATTGGTTTCAAGTTATCGTCTATTCGGAATGCGAGACGAACTGGATTTTTTGCCGCAGCTGTTGCAAAAGTGATGGTTTGAATCAGTATTGGCCAACTATCTTCTGTTGCTTGATCGGAACGGTAATAGGTAAATGCCAAAGCACCAGTAGTTGTTCCATATTGCAATTGACGGCCCAGTTCGGGAGCAGGCGCATTGCCTGGACCTTGATAGTTTCCGTAAAAATTCAACGAATAACCATTTTCATTACGGATATCGATATAGACATTGCGTTTGGTAATGAACTTATCAACGACATTGGTTACGATTGCATTTCCTGTCCATTGTGTACTTGGAGGCGAATGCACTTTTCCGGTATGATGCATAGCATAAAAAGCAGCAGGATCAACAAAGTGTAAAATTTGTTCTCGCTTGAGTTTTTTTGCCAATTTTTCTGCGTCGGTGCCGTATGCCATTCCGGTTACATCAATGATGTGATCGAGTTTCCGTGTGTATGCATAATCCGGTTGAAAATCGCCTCCTTCTTCGAGTATAATTTCCAATCCAAATTTTCCAGAGATGTCAAAATTCCCAATGTGCTCTCCAGCTAAAGCTAAAGGCAATTGTTGATCGGGATCGAGTCGAAAAAAATAGCCATCAATTGGCGTAGCTGCAAGTTGATTGGCTGGATCGTAACCTAGTGCTCGGCCCAGGAATGGTGTTGCAGGTGGATTCTGCGCAGCATGAATCGCGTGCATTTTTGTAATGAATGCGCTAGGATTTGGCAAGGCAAGTGGACGAACCAGCGTATCGTTTCCGGGATCAATAAAACTATCCAAACGAATACCGCGATAGACATAATATTTCACCGGAGAAAATTCTAAGCCCGGTTGTGTCAATGGTTTGATAATAACGGTAACATGTGTTGCATCAACTTTCTGCACCATCACCACACCATTCGAAATCGCATAGGCTTTGACGGCTGCGGTTGCGGTAAAACTACTTGTTACACGAAATTTATTATTGACATCGCCTGCTACTGGGCCATAACCATCAGCCGCCACTTGTGTTAAGCCTCCCATATCTGCAAATACACGCGATTCGGGTTGTGCCGGTGGTGGTGCCGTTTGGACACCTGTTGGTAAAATTGGTTGTTCAATAACAGCAATATCAAATTCATCACTAGCTATAATTGCTCCTGCCGTGAGTGAACTGATAATTTTTGGACGCAGCATAATTTTGCTGTGTTGTTTGGCTGCTTTTACCGTTCCGGTAAACTGAATTTGAATTTCATTTGCAGTCAAAGCACCACCACCACCAATTCTTACCGGATTGGCAACCGTAAGCCAGTTGATTGTTCCAGGTGTATTGGTTGCATCAAAAATATTCCAAACACCGGGCGAAACATTTCGGAAGGTGGCAATGACTTGTTGTCCATTATCGTTTTCACGCACAACTTCTAGTTGTACATGAATTGGATTAAATCGTCCAACATGAGCCACCACATCGACTCTAAAATTGGTTGTTAATTCCGATCCGAAATTATCAACGGTGATCGAAGTAGGAAGTGTATTCGCAGGATTTCCAACATAAGGCGGAGCTGGCGGCGCACCAACCGTATTCCAATACCGGAACTCAGCAAACATAAATTCGCGGTACGATAGGTTGTTGCAATTTGCGGCGGTCAAAGCTGCTGGCAATCCTGTTCCTTCGATAGGCGAAACGTGTACCATCAAAAATGTTTTGAGGGTAATGGTTGCAGTATTGGTGGCAAAATTATTGAGTGGCGGAATCGCATTTTGTTTCCACGAAACACTCGTGAGCGCATGGTTTGGCAATACAGATGCTGGATTAGTGGCCCCAATCGTATTGCGTGGAATTTTGGATTCGCCGAGCATATAAACGGCTGCGGCATTGGCGTTTGATGCAATGCCGTTTGGCGCAATTGAATTTACATTGTTGAGCGATTGCCAATGTGTAGGAAAAGTGAATGCGGTGTTGGCACTCAGCGCAACATAAAAGCGTGTATAAACATCGAGGTTCGTAAGGTTGACATTAGCACCTCGATTGCTTACACGGGCATAGACGGCGCGTTGGGGCGTAGCGGTGAATGTCCATGCATTTGTACCTACTGGCATAGCATGAGCAGGATTCACATCCATTGGAAAACTGATCAATAAGCCTTCGTCGAGTGGAAGTGGTAATTGTGTCCCAGCAAGTAAACCGTTGATAAGAATCTGAACTCCAGTTACCCAATTGGTAATAGGTTGTCCCGAAGCGGTATCCAGTTTTCTCCAACGAAACGTATCGGCACGTAAATTTGGATTACCCGTTCCTTGAACAGCATTATTTAGTGAGTCTATTTCTATTCGATAAGTTACAGCTACATTTCCGGTGTAAGATCCCGAAATAACAGGGCTGCCCGGATTAGCACCACCACCCGCATAAACTACGGCGCCAATCTCATTAAATACATTGACAGAAGGCGATTGATGAGGCCCATCTTTCGTAAAATCAAGCGGAGCTTGTACTAAATCATTTACATTTCTTATCCAAATATCAGGACTGTGAATGGCTAGCGCATGGGCATTTCCGACATCTGCTAAAAAATCGCGAATCATCATATCCCGATCACCGTAGTTGTATGCCGTTGCTGCTGTTACAGCTTTTAAAGCATTGACACGACCACGACCATGAAGGGGGCTAAAAAATGGAACACGTCCACCAGTAACCGTTGGAGCAGGGTTTCCAACAGCAAGCGGGTGAGTCAAGGTAGTTGGATTTATTGTTAATACATTTGCCGCAATACTCCGAATAACCAATACTTCTGTACCAGCATTGCTGGTGAGCGAAATTGCTTGACCAACAGAAAAACCAACCACACTTGCCATGGTAAGCGTTGTTGAATTCGCGATAATTTGACCGGGTACTGCCGGAACATTCACAACAATACCAACTGGATTTGTGGGAACAATAGTGTTTAAAGCAGAAACAATGGGCTGGCCTTGGCTATCTGTCCAACCATTTGCAAAACGGCCAACATCAATGATATCGGCACTAGATTCCATAATATCTTTGACTTCAAGCCAAGTAAGATCAGGCTTTACAGAAAGTACAAGACCTGCAACACCTGCCGTAAATGGTGTTGAATAAGATGTTCCGCCAAAATTATCTGTATAATTGGCCGGGCCAACATAAACAGGTGTTACGCCAACAGTAAAATTTGCTGGAGTTCTTACATTTTGGTCTAATGTCAGGATTTGATTCGCGCCAGCAACTGCAATAGCAGTAACACGATGCCCTTCTGAAAGGGTAATACTAGGAACGGCGCCAGGATTATTGGGAGGGCCTATTAATATTGCTTGATTAACAGCGGCAAATGCCAATGTAGAAACCGCAATTTGATTTGGAGCTAAAGCAACAACCATAGGAGGCATAATTGCACCAGGAAGACCAGACAATACAGAAGCATTGTTTGCAATCATTTGAACTGGCCCTGGCATATTGCCCGTAATAGTTACTGCCTGTGTGCTTCGATCTATTGTAATTGCTCCATAACTCGCAGGTGGATTATGCACTGGTCCGCTATAAGGTGCTACATTGCAAGCAGGCACAACCAATGGGGCAACATGCGGAATATACGCTGAATGAGAGGGCGCGCATAAATCTATCCCTGGCCCAAATGCGCTATAAGGTGCCCATATCTCTTGAAAACCATTGTTAGCGAGTGTACTTGCGGCAATACCAATTGATTTTTCGTAAGCACAAGCCGGACGAAATTTTAAAACGGGAATGGGACCATTTCCTGCTGATTGGAAATTTACAACGCCTTTACCATTTCGACCATAGGAAACGATCCAATCTATTGCGGGATTTAACGATTGTCCTCTTCTTGGATTTCCCCAACTATTTGACATAATTGCATTGCCTGGATTTGGAATCCCTCCTACAATGGCTAAAGCGGGTTGAAAAACAAAGGGCAAGCCCGAAGCGTATAAATACCCATTTTGTAGATCGGATGGATTGACACCACCGACACGTACAGCAATATACCTTGTATTTCCCGCAACACCAACTACTCCTTCAGATTGCGCTGCATTAATATTATTCGGTGAGGCTGAAAATGCACCAATACAAGATGTTCCATGCGTATCACAGTCTGCTATTGATGGCGCCGCAATGAAATTTTGATTTGTTGGAAAATTATAAAAAGCCACAGCTTTAGCTGAACCGTTAGAAACAGCATTACTCAAATCGGGATGAACAGGTAAACCAGCTGCAGATGATTCAACGCCATCAGGATCTTGAATACCGATCACTAGAGAAGCAAGACCATACGTATAATCACCTGCGGCACCAACAGCAACACCAGCATTGGTTACTTGTTGGCGAAGAAATGCCCATGCTTGTGGAACACTTGCCACAGTATGATGCCAAAGTTGTGGGTATAAAACATCAAGTGGCGGAACGGTATCTAATTCTTCATCACCAATCAAAAAAGGTTCCTCGTAAACGATAATATTATCTTGTCGAAGCATAACCAAACTATCCAATAGCGAATACTCATCATGAATGTCTGTTTCTTCGATTAAATATAAATTACTTCCAGGAACAGAAGAAACGATTTGCATTTTCACCTTTTTCAAGGCATCTAATATCACTTGATGGCCCAACCCTTCATTGAATGCAACATAAGCTTGATGTGAAACTACCATATATTGATCTGTTCCCACTTCCACTACATTCCCCGCATATTCGACTTCTTCCAAATTTCGTTGCTCCATTAAAAAATTCTTGCGCGACTTCTTGGTCGTATTTTTGGGGCATTTCCAAAACTTTACAGGCGAACTTTCTTTGCCAACCTTTACTTCTTTAAATGTTAATGTACTTAATTTCTTTTTTGTTTTCCCTTTCTCATCTTTGGGCTGACCTTTCGGATAAAAAGCCCCAATCATTTCGGGGCGCTTGACCAAAATTTGTCCATTCTGTAAGCGAACTACATCTTCTCCTTGTGCATTCAAAAAGATAGTTTCGTAAATATTCTTTACCGCATCTACCTGAATGCGTTTGGAAAAATCGGCCATGCCTTCGCATGAAACTAGAATCAAATACGATCCTGCAGGGAGTTCCCGATCATTGATATAACAAGTATATTCTTCTTGGTAGCTGAAGATATTTTTCGACGTTCCTTTTTTTGATTTTTCTTCAAAACCAATTACCGCAACGTTTGCCCTTGTGATCGGTTGGCGGTTATTGTCGAGAATGTAAAGTTGAACTAGGGGGAAATGCTTCATGTGTAGGGTATGCTATCGTTTTATTTATCTGTGCCCTCATCGGGCTGATCTGCTTCGGCAAATACCATTGGGTAGGGTTCTGCTTTTAATCCATGCCCCGTTTTTTGCATGTCATTCATCCACTCCAAAATACCCATACCCACATCGTTGGGCGCATCAAAAATCCAATAATAATTGGGCGCTTGTTCTGCTTGGTGGTAGTTGGTTAAGTGATATGTTGTTTTGAATTTTTCTAGGGGAATTAATGCTATCGAATCGGAAGGACAAGACAAATAAATTCGGTTGTACATAATTCCTCCCTTGTACCAAAACCCTGCATACATAACCAAGGCATGTTCGCGCAAGGTTTTTATTTCAGCACAATGAAATGCCGCAAAGGCCGAACCATCTGCTTTCCGCAAACGAATACCGGTAAAACTTACGCGCTGGCCTCCAAATGGATCTTTGGTGATGGTATCTTCCACTAAATTCAAACTACGAATCACTTGCCAAAGCTTTTGAGCATCCTCGTAACCCACATGACCTTTCGGTGCTCCCATCCATATTTTTGTGCCTACATAAAGGACTTTGGAGGTTTCCATGAGGTCGGGATTGTTCATCATTACTTGGCTGCTTGAGGGCAAGGGTTGTTCTAAAGACTTTGCAGAAGAGCTTATGTTTTTATTGCGAACACAGGAAAAACTACTCAGGGTCAGAATTACAAGAAGAATTAGAAAAAAGCGCATAATCTTGTTTTCTGATATAGATGAAAGGTTAATTCATATTCCACAAAACACTTCACTTATCAAATATAGCGTTATGTATCTACTCCGACTACTAAATGGAAGATACTTATACACAATATTAGCAGTTATTAACAGACGTCCAAAAGCCTTTCGGAAAGAGCGTTTTAGTAAATAAAACAGAGATAACAAGCACTAGTTAACGACTTCAAAGCAGTGCCTAAAAACTTCTTAGTAACTGTTTAAAATTTGTTTTTGAGAATTGTTATAATGGATTTTTGTGCCAGACGAGGCGCGTTTTGAAGGTCATAGCGGAGCTGCTACGGTCGAAAAACGCAACGAAGTATGGTGCAAAAAGACACATAACAAAATCAAAGGATAAAATTTAAACAG
>JAAFIA010000054.1 GCA_013298545.1 Bacteroidota bacterium
CACAAGCCGATTGGAACTTTATACCGGTAATCGCACAGACAACGAAAAAATGGTTTGGAAGGCCTCGCCCGCAGTCGATTATTACCCTTCTGATGATGGATTTGAAAGTCTTACGAAAACAATCGCAAACAACATACACATCGATTCCTTGAATCGTTTGACATTTCAAATCAATGAAATGGGCTGGAATATGCTCGCTCGCGTCATTCCAACAACGTATGAAGCCAAAACATCCTTGTTTTTAACCGTCGATTCAAAAGACTCAACGCTATTCACGTGTTTACTCTTAAAAGATAAAAGTGTGCTGCTTCCACCCGATTATAAAAACCCAATTGAAGCGTCTAGTTTTGGTGGCGTTCCGAAAAACATTCCGGCTGTTTTGATGGCTTATAAATTTGTTGATGGTAAAATCCTTTTTGGAATGCGAACAATAGAAACTGGCCAAAAAGACAACGAAGAACTCGTTTTAGTATGGATGAGTTTGATCGAATTTCGGCAGCAATTAACCAAACTCGATGCGCCCCGCTGAACAGTTTGTGCATAATTTCCCCCCAATTGAGGAAAAGTAATTTTTACCCCCGTTTTCAAATCACCTACTTTTGCGGCACACAAAAAATCAAGCTACCGCATGAAATTTTTTATTGATACGGCCGATCTGGCACAAATTAAAGAAGCACAAGAACTCGGCGTGCTCGATGGCGTTACCACAAACCCATCTTTAATGGCGAAAGTCGGAATTGCTGGCGAAGCTGCCGTCCTCAAACATTATGTCGATATCTGCAACATCGTAACGGGCGATGTCAGTGCCGAAGTTATTTCTACCGATTACGAAGGCATCATCCGCGAAGGAGAACGCTTGGCCGCTTTGCACCCGCAAATTGTGGTAAAAGTTCCTCTGATTAAAGACGGCGTTCGCGCCATCAAATACTTTTCCGAAAAAGGAATCCGTACCAATTGCACCCTCATTTTTTCTGCCGGACAAGCTTTGCTTGCCGCAAAAGCTGGCGCAACGTATGTTTCTCCATTCATTGGCCGCCTCGATGATGTTTCTACCGACGGTTTGGTCTTGATCGAAGAAATTCGCACCATTTATGATAACTACGGTTACGAAACACAAATTTTGGCCGCCTCTGTTCGTCATCCCATGCACATCATCAACTGCGCAAAAATTGGTGCCGATGTAGCTACTTGCCCACTCAGTGCCATTACCGCATTGCTCAAACACCCGCTTACCGACAATGGCCTCGCTCAATTCCTGATCGATGCGCAAAAGTTTGCGTAAACGATCTGTTTATTGAATTATTCATTTTTATGCGAAGTGAACGTTCCTTTTCCGAACTTCACTTCGCATTTGTATTTTAGCCTATATCTATTATGATCTTATACATCAACAGCGATCCACCCGATCCAGATTCCATTCAAGATGTTGCCGAAGTCTTGCGCAAAGGCGGCGTCATCATTTATCCAACCGATACCGTTTATGGTATTGGCTGCGATATTTATCAACCCAAAGCCATCGAACGCCTTTGTCGCATCAAAAATATTCGCCTCGATCAAGCCAATTTCTCCATTCTCTGCCACGACCTTTCGCACCTCTCCGATTTTACGCGACCCATTCCCAATCCTGTATTTCGTGTTTTAAAACGCGCTTTGCCTGGACCTTATACGTTTATTCTCGAAGCGAACAATCAAGTACCCAAACTTTTCCAGACCAAGAAGAAAACGGTTGGCATTCGTGTGCCTGCTCATCCGGTTGTTCAGGCCATTGTCAAAGCACTTGGCCACCCCATTATTTCGTCATCGGTGCACGACAAAGAAGATGAGTTTATGGACTATTATTCCGATCCAGAACTCATCCACGAAAAATACAAAACACAAGTTGATCTGGTTGTGCATGGTGGTTTTGGCAACCTGCAAGCATCAACGGTAATTGATTGTAGCACGGGCGATTTTGTGGTTGTGCGTGAAGGATTGGGTGAAGTTGAGGGATTGTTTTAGCATTTTGCTGCGATCATATATTCGTATGCAAAAATGTAAATGATACACACTCCGCGGGTTCCCATCATCACCATAAACACCACAAAAAAAGAGCAGCCCAACGCGTGTACAGGCTGCTCTTGAAAATAGAGAAATTAAATTCACATATTTCCACCTATGACCAAGATGGCAATGACGATTAAGATGATTGCCAAAATTGCACTATAAATAATAACACCAACCAAGGCACAAGTACGGCCGCTTTTTACTTTTGAAAAAGACGAAGGTGTATAAGCATTGGGATTGGCGTTGTAGGTACGGATGGCCGAATTGCCCATAGAAAGCGCAATCCATCCGAAAATATAACCGATAAGACCCAACACAAGAATAACGGATAAAATGCCAAAAACCTGAATCAGGCCGGCACTTGGTAAATCTTGCTGCATGGGATAATTCGGCATGCCCTGATTTTGCGGTGGAAAACCTTGTTGTGGATTTCCATAGGGATTGGGTTGTTGCGGAGGATAGTTTGGATTCATAGTTTGGTGTTATTAGAATGCGAAGATCAGAAAAAAATGAGTTTGATTAACCAATTGCCAAAAGCCAATACCGATGTGCCAATGAACGTGTATTGCAAAATCGCCGCCCCATTTTTGAATTTAAAAATGAGGTGAAGGATTAAGAAAATGATCAGAAACAAAAACGGAATTAATCCCGGATATAATTTCAGACTCAGCCACACATCGCCACGCATCAAAGCCACAAAAGCCCGTTGCATACCGCAGCCCGGACAATCCTGTCCAATGGCTTCTTTTACAGGACAAGACAGAAAATGATTTTCGAGCCAGTCAATCCACGACATAAGCAAAGCGAAAAGCGCAGATCAGCAAAACCGATCTGCGCTTTTATGTTTAGCAGATATGATTAGAAACGCAATCCGCCAAGTCCTGACATCGAAGTTCCGATGAAAGCAAAAAGTACGATTACATAGATCAAGTATAATGCAGACAAAATCAGACCAATGATGGCGCAGATACGTCCGGCATTTGCATTTTTAAACGATTGTTGTGTAAACGCGCCTGGATTGGCTTTGTACTCGTTGAGGGCTTTGTTGGCCATCACGAGCGCGGCAATACCGCAACCCAAACCAATGATGCCATAGCACCAGCAAGTAACAATAGATGCAATACCTAAAATCAAAATAGCAACAGCATTCGGAACATCGCGTTGTGTACCAAATGTATTTTGTGCATACGGATTCTGATTGTATGGATTAGGATTCTGCTGTTGTCCATAAGGATTTTGCTGATTGCCCATGTTTGGGTTCTGCTGCTGTCCATAAGGATTTTGCTGATTACCCATATTGGGGTTCTGCTGGTTGCCCATGTTTGGGTTTTGCTGATTACCCATATTCGGGTTTTGCTGATTTGGATTCCCTTGGTTGGGATCAAATGGCGGCGGTGGTGGTGGTGGAAAAGGAGGATTCTGATTATCCATTGTCTGTATAAATTGTTAATTCAGCTAAGATAGAAAAAAAATGAACCCCGCAATTTTTCTTTCATAAACGGATGCTTTTTCTATATTTACATCAAACCAAAACACGCTAATCATGCAACAAAGTAGCAATCCAACACCACATCCCTCGCCGCAGGGTACAAACGATCAAGGTAAAACCATTGCCATCATTGCATACATTACCCTCATCGGATTCATCATTGCGCTTGTCATGCACAGCAGCAATAAAACCAGTATTGCTCGCTTTCACCTTCGACAAGTTGTAGGGCTGCTTTTTTGCGGTGTGGGAATGATCATCCTTATTTTCATTCCATTTTTAGGCTGGGTGCTTTACCCACTTGTTGGAATCGCACTTTTTGTATTCTGGATTATGGGACTCATCGCGGCCATCAACGGCGAAGAAAAACCAATGCCACTCGTGGGCGAATTTTTCAATAAAACATTTACATTTATTGATTAAAAGAAATGCTTACTAGCTATAAAAAAAACACCGCCATTCAGCGGTGTTTTTTTTATGTCTTCGACAACAACTGTTCGTGCAAGGCGATTACTTGCGGCAAAACCAAATGCGTATCATCATTCGTAATTTGAAAATCGGCTAAACTGCGTTTCTTTTCTTCCGGCCATTGATTTTCCATACGCCTCAACACCTCTTCCCGCCCCGCCCCATCGCGCTTCATCACCCGCTGCATCCGCACCTCTTCCGGCGCTGTTACCAACACCACCCCATCAAGCCCCGCCTGCCCGCCTGTCTCAAAAAGAATCGCTGCCTCTTTCACAATATACGCATGGTCTGCATGGCGCGCACACCACCCCGCAAAATGCTTACGCACCGCAGGATGAACAATCGCATTCAAACCAGCCAATAATTTTTTATCCGAAAAAACAACCTTAGCAATGATGTGCCGCAACGGTTTGCCATACACATCAAACACGCCATCGCCCAACAAATCGTGCATTGCCGAAATAAGCTCCGCATCATGCTCCTGCAACCAACGCGCCTCCGCGTCCGCCTCATACACCGGAACCCCCAAATGCCGGAAAACATTGGCAACCGTGGTTTTGCCACTTCCGATTCCACCTGTAAGACCAATTTTAAGCATGTGTATATATTCTTTTTACCAATCCAAAAGTCAACATTATTCTGCAAACTTGATCATAAATCTCATTCCAATAATGTAATTCCCGTCAAATTCGCACCGTTATTTTTCAAAAACGCATACGTGATTTTGTCCGCTTCGCAGTTGATGAATTCAACCCGTTTTAAACGGCTATATTTAAAAAAACAATTTTTAAGCAGTACATCTTTAAACGTTGTTTGGGAAAAAGAACAGTTTGTAAAAGAACAATCTTCAAGCAATCCATTAAAAATCAGTTCCGAAAATTGCGTGTCCTTGAAAGATGCATGTTTCCAATTTGTGTTTTCAATTTTACTATTCCGAAGTTCAGATGTAGAAACCTCAATTCCCGACAAATTCGCATTCGAAAAATCGCAGTTTCTTATTTCGCTCGCCTTTATTACCGCATCAATAAAAGACGTATTGACAAATGAACTCGTCATAATTTCAGAACCATTAAATTGGCTATTGCGCAAGTCAGCATTTGAAAAATCACAAGCCGTAATGCTATTTCCTTTAAAGGCAATGCCCGATAAATCAGCCTCAATGAATTTGCACGTTTTAAAACAAGAGCCACTTAATTTATCATTCACATTATTGATACCCGAAAAATCCGTGTCCACATAATTTTCTCCCGACATATTCCAATTCAAGCCAAGGCTATCCTTCAGTTTGGGAGCCATGCTCTCCTCTCTTTTATAAAATTCGCTTACAGACGCTTTCTCCGCAGGTTGCATGCGATCCGAAAAATAATTCAGATCAACACCGAAAATTTCGGCAAGTCGATTCAAGGTCATAATGTCTGGCGTTGATTCTCCCCGCTCCCATTTTCCAACCGCTTGCGGACTAATAGCTACTTGTTGGGCGAGTTCGGCTTGCGAAAGATTGATCTTCTTTCTGGCTTCGGCAATTTTGCCGCCAATCAATTTTGAATTTAACATGGTTTTAGTTCGTTTTTGTGAGGGCACAAAACTATCTTGCCGCCTAGGCCAAGTGCAAATAATTCCGACTACTCCTAGTTGCTTTCACGCTACTTTCAGTTGTATGCTGACAACTTCCTGTTGTTTACTAGTAATTAGCATTTTAGCGAACTCCTAAATTGGCGAATTAGCAATTCGCCAATTTACCAATTCACGAATTGAAATAATACGTCCACAGTTACCAATAAAAAAAGCCATTCCGTTTGGTTCGGAATGACTTTTTTGAAAATTATTAGCTCCTGAAATAAAAGCAGTTTACTTGATTCCTATTCCGACACTTCAGAATTATATTATAGAATTTAGACCGAAGCCTCAGCATTGCACCTTAGCGTTTGAAATTTAAAGTCTAAAATTTGTAGCATAGAACCTGAGATTGCAATCTGAAACATAAAACTCGGAGCTTGAGATTTGGAACTTGGAACTTGGAACTTGAGATTTGGAACTTGGAACTTGGAATCTGGAACTTAAAGTTTTCAATTCGTTTTTACCAATTTCAACGAAGCACTCGCCTCGCCTGCTTGTACCAAACGAACCAGATAAATTCCGGCAGGAACATCAGCCGAAAGTGTCAATGTACCTTGCTGATTTACAACTGGCATGACTGAAATGATACGACCAGCAACATCGGTTACTTCCAAATATGCGCCAGCAGCAGGTGCTTGTGCCAAGCTAAAGCTAACAACACCTAAACCGTTGTATGGATTTGGATACACATTCACGCTGTTGTTGAGTGTGTTTTCGGCAATCGCATTGCCAGAAGAATCAACAACCATGAAACGATCAAATGCCGCTTCAACCAAATGGCCTTGTGGCGTATCCGCTGTTTTTACAATCAAACGCATGCTTGAAGTCAAGTTGATGACATTGGTCAATTGGTAAACGCGGTGTTGCCATGCCGAATTTCCAACAGTATTGGCTGTTACAGTTTCCAAGACAACCGTTTGCGAACCATTCGTAATGCTAATGATCAACGAATCGTTTGGATTGCCCTGGCCACCCGCATTGAAAAACCAACGATCGTAGTGAACATACGGATTGGTATAACCCGTAAGGTCAAAAACAGGAGATGTCAAAATCGCTGTACCACCATCTACATCACCTTGCGAAGCTTGTCCGCCGATATTTCCAGTAACATAACACTGATTCGAACAATCGGTATTGACATCCAATTCAGGATTCGCATCACCAGTGCTGATGTAATCGGTTCCGATTGGCTCGCCACGCTCCCACGCTCCTGTTGTCGCTGTTCCTGTCGAAGACCATCCGAAATCAAAAACAAAATCATCATACCAACCCGCTGTTAATGCCAGATTTACAGTATTGTTACTGCTATTAATCGTTTGCTGATTGCATTGCGTCATGAAGCCCCAAGCACCAGATGTTACGGTATAAGTATCTGCAATAACACTACACGAATTGTAATCGCCTGTACCATTGGTTACAAAACTATAATTGTTCTGGCCTTCAAAAACAACATTCACATTCGGAAGACCATTGGTCGTAACCGCATTCGTGATTTGCCCATTAACAGCGACAGCCGTAGGCGAAGTCATTTGAATATTGTATGTATTTACTTGACCGGGTGCAAAAACAACATTGTTGATCGTAACCGTATTGTAACCGGGCTTACTAAATGTAACCGTATAGGTTCCTGGCAAATGCGTACCTGTTGCAAATTCGCCCAAAGCATTGGTTACATCCGTAACGTTTACCGTAGATATATTAACTGTAACACCCGTCAAAACATTACCACAAGTACTATCCGTTACTGTACCTTCTAAATAACAAGCGCGTACATACGTTGGCGACAACACAAACAAACCCTCATCAATATTCGAGACAACAATTGTTCCAGAAGCTAAGAAAGGATAAACACCCCAAGTACCTTCAAAACCATTGCCCGATCCTGCATACGTGTCATAACGACCAACTTCGATCATGTTGTGCGGACGTGTTACATCTACAATATTGATTCCGTCTTTGTACCAAGAAGTTACCGCCCAGTTGTGCAAAATGTGCGTATTGTGAACAATTGAACCAGAACCTGGTGTGCACTGCAAACGATCTTTTTCCTGAATGTTGTTCAAGTTAGAAACATCGTACGCCGTTAAAAACGAATTGGTGTTTTCATCTGTCGTGAAAATATAATTGCGGTCATCACTCAACCACGTATTGTGCGTAAACGCAGTTGGTGTAGTTTGTTGCGCCAAAATAACAGGTGCATTTTTATTGGTCATATCAACAACGGAGAAAAAACCCGTATAAATGTGCGCGGCATACATTGTATCGTTATCCACATACCCATCGTGGATATACCCGAGTTGTTGAAACTGAGCCACGTAAGTTGGGTTGTATGGATCGGCGTTGATGTCTAAAATAACGGCACCACCTTGACCAATATTCGAACCCCACAAATAAACAAAGCCCGCTGTGGTATCAATATGTAATGCATGGATGCTTGATAATTGCCCAGCAATAGCACCATCGCCTGTATAAAAATGACTTTGCAAATTTGTATTGGGTAAATTACTTAAATCCACAATTTGCAAACCACCACCACCTTCAGTCGTTACATAAGCAAAATTGCGATACACTTTAATCTCTTTCCATAAGTCATTCACCATAGGAATCTGAACAATATGAACAGGTGCAGTCGGGATCGTAACATCCACAATGTCCATACCTTGAGCGGCACCATTGAGCGAATACTCGCGGCCCTGTGCGTCAACATAACCGCAAATATTAGCCAATGTTTGGTTCGGATAAGCATATTGCGATGCTAACGTAATGTTGTAATTCTGTGCAACAGCTGTTGAACCACTAATGAGTCCAAGTGCAAGCACCAAGGAGTAGATCGATTTCTTCATGTAATCGTTTTATAATACTGTGTTGAGTGAATTTTCGGGATCATCAAAGAACGCAAAAAAAACTTGTTTCAGCAAGCCTTCCTTGTTTTACACCTGATTTTCGGGTGTTTGTCAATACCTGTATTTAATCTGTTGACTTAACGTAATTTCCGCACCTCAGCACGAATTGCCGCTCGTACCTGTTCATTGACCGGAATCAACGGCAAACGCACCTGATTTTTACAAATCTTCATCGCTTCAAGCGCCTCTTTTACACCAGCCGGATTGCCATCGGCAAAAAATAATTGCGTGATACGAATCAACGATTCATGCAATTTGCGAGCTTCAACAAATTTACCCCCCCGCGCCAACCGCACCATTTCTGAAAATTGTTTCGGATAAGCATTCGCTACCACAGAAATGACTCCATCAGCTCCCAACGCCAGCAACGGCAACGTAATCAAATCATCGCCCGAAATAACTAAGAAATCTTTCGGACGATCGCGCAAAATAACCATGATCTGCTCCAAATTTCCCGACGCTTCCTTGATGCCCACAAAACGCGGAAAATCATGCGCCAAACGCAAGGTCGTTTCTGCACTCATATTCACTACCGTGCGGCCTGGCACATTGTATAAAATAATGGGCAACGGACTCGCCTCCGCAACCGCTTTGTAATGCTGGTAAATACCGGCTTGGTTCGGTTTATTGTAATATGGCGCAACCGAAAGAATACCGGAAACACCAATCAAATCCGTTGTTTCTAGTTGATGAACAACTTCGGATGTACTATTGCCGCCAATCCCAAAAACAACCGGCACACGACCATTCGCAACCATCAACGCATGTTGCAAAACCAACCGCTTTTCCTCTTGTGAAAGTGTTGGCGATTCGCCCGTTGTACCTTGAATAACAAGATACTCACATTTTCCTTTGATGATGTGCTCAATCACCTTGGTTAATGCCAGAAAATCAATTTTCCCGTCAGCACGAAAAGGAGTTACAACAGCAACGCCAGTTCCCATAAACGGCGAAGAAGATTTACGAATCGATTTTGTAGCCATAGTTGTTTTTACAATTGCGCAGCAAAGGTATTGGAAATAATACCAATTCGTCTTAAAATATCGTGCAATCTCATCCTCCCGAATCGGTTGCATGCAGCCCCAGATGCAGTAAGAAATTTTTGCGTGGAATAAATTCAGCCCCCAATGATTCCAAGTGCGATGTATGCACCTGACAATCGATCAACACACCACCTGCCTCACTGAAGTTTTCTGCAAACGTCAAAAAAGCCGCCTTCGATGCATTCGTTACTTCCGAAAACATCGACTCCCCAAAAAAGCAACGCCCCATTTTGATGCCGTACAAACCACCTACCAATTTTCCATCTTGCCACGCTTCTATGCTTTGGGCATAACCCAAACGGTGCAATTCAGTGTAAGCAGCAATCATCTCAGGAATCAACCACGTACCCCGTTGTCCGCGTCGTTTTATTTTAGCGCAAGCACGAATCACACCTTCAAAATTTGTGTTTTGCGTGATCTCGAATTCGCCTCCGCGCAAAACCTTCGCCATATTTTTTGAAACATGAACTTTTTGCGGAAATAAAACAAAACGTGGATCCGGACACCACCACAAAATTGGTTCGCCTTTATTAAACCAAGGAAAAATCCCCAAACGATAAGCTGCTAAAATTCGCTCCACCCGCAAATCGCCACCCACCGCAAGTAAACCATCCGAATCGGCATATTCCACAGACGGAAATTCAAACGAATCGGGATGCAGGTAAACGGGCATGCAGCTATGCTTTTACTTTCAGAATTGCATTCACACGCAATGCTTTTTCACGTGCCGCCTCCATCGTTTTTGCTAAAACCGTAACATGCCCCATTTTGCGAAACGGCTTCGTTAGCTTTTTACCATACAAATGCACATAAACACCTTCCATCGCCAAAACGTCTTCTATACCTTCATAAACCGCCGGACCTTCAAATCCTTTCTCGCCCAACACATTGACCATGATACTCGGCTCAACAATGGCCGTACTTCCGAGTGGTAATCCCAAAATAGCACGCAAATGTTGTTCGTATTGCGACGTATAGTTTCCTTCAATCGATTGATGTCCGCTATTGTGTGGACGTGGTGCAACCTCGTTGACTAATATTTTTCCATCGCGTGTTAAAAACAATTCAACAGCAAGTAAACCCACAATGCCCAATTTGTCAGCCACAAGCGATGCAACACGTTGCGCTTCGGCTTCAATGGCGGGAGAAATGGCTGCTGGAGAAAATAAAAATTCAACCAAATTAGCTTCAGGATTAAACTCCATTTCTACTGCCGGAAATGTTTTTACTTCGCCATTCACACTTCGCGCTACAATTACAGCAAGTTCTTTTTCAAAATCCACCAACGATTCCAACACACTTGGCGCATCAAACGCTTTTGTCAATGAATCTGCATTTGTTAGTTTGGTAACGCCTTTTCCATCGTAGCCACCTTTGCGCATTTTTTGCATCACCGGAAACCGATCGGTGTGCGCTTTTACCTGTTCTAAATGATCGACAAGCACAAAATCAGCAGTCGGAATACCGTGCTCCTGATAAAATAATTTCTGAAGGCCCTTGTCTTGAATTAACCGAAGCAAGCGCGGTTGTGGAAAAACGGGCAATCCCTCTGCTTCCAATTGTTCAAGCGCATCTACGTTCACATGCTCAATCTCAATGGTTAATAAATCAACCGTTTTCCCAAACGCATAAACGGCATCAAAATCGGTCAACGAACCTTGCTGAAAATGATGCGCAATATATTTGCACGGCGCTTCTGCATCGGGATCTATGCAGTGAATCTGAATATCTAAACTAATGGCATCTTGAATGAGCATACGACCAAGTTGTCCGCCGCCCAGAACACCGATTTTTTTGAATGTCAACATGGGCGCAAAGATAGTAGGATCGTCGATGTAATTTTGCGGTTCAGCGAATTTCTATTGTTGCATCTTTCGTACTGGTATTTTTTAAAAAAATATACCTTAAATTCGCGAATAGTAAAATTATTTTATTTCAGAAAAAGTAAACCCATAGGTTGATTTTATGAAAATTGTAACTATCTTTGCTGAAACGTTATTTGCTTTTCACTTCACAAATGAGAAACAAAATGAACTTGAAAGGCTCTTAGACTTATGGAACGATGTTTCTTATCTACACCGTTTTGTCAAGGATAATAGAAGTGATTTGCCCAAAAACGAATCAATCCAACAAGTAATCGAAGAAATCCTTGAAAGTGCTGCCAGTATAGACGATTCATTGATCTCATATTCGACTAATAAACGTAGTACATTAGATGAATTCTTTAAACCGCTTGACAATAAAGAATACCGCATAAAGACACTTTCAAAGCAAAAGAGCAGATGCGCTTACCTTCGCCTATACGCATTACGCATTGATGCAAATTGCTTTATTATTACGGGTGGAGCCATTAAGTTTCACCACTTAATGGAAGATCGTCCACACACAGCTACCGAGTTAAAGAAAATTGAACGCTGTCGCGACTACCTTAAAACAAACAATATTACAGATAACGATTCATTCTATGAATTTTTAATCGAAGTGGTATGACAAACAAACAAAAATTTTCAAAACTAGTTTCAAGCGAAAAAACATCAACAGCAAAAGAAGTCAAAGATCGCATTGCAAATCGTCCGATGTTACTTGAATCGCAAGGTATTGCCTTGAAAATCTTAATACGACTCGACGAGCTTAACTGGACTCAAAAAGTGCTTGCCGCTCATCTGAATGTAAGCCCCCAACAAGTGTCGAAAATTGTTAGCGGAAAAGAGAATCTAACCATTGATACTTTGGTTCATTTACAAGGAATTCTTAAAATACCGCTATTGGCAAGCTATTTGGAGAAAGAACAGGCTACAAAAAAAACAGTTACTTATGGCATAGATTCTGTTTACAAAATCGCTAACTCAAAATCGCCACACTACGTAAATGCAGTCAAAATCATTGAACTAAATCCAGTTACAGTCAATACCTCAATCATCCATTCACATCAGAAAGCCTTTTTATGAAAAACTCAAAAAATGCTATTGGCTTTACGCTTATTGGAATTCGTACCGAACAATTTGCAATACTTGACGCGAATTACAATGCAAAAAAGGAAACGGCAATAGGTACGAAACTTGAAGTGAAAATTGATGATGTGAATAAACACATTGGCATTTTTTCTGAAGTTGTTTTTTTACAAGGAAAGAAAACATTTCTTAAAATTTGCGTTAGTTGCCATTTCGAGGTGAACAAAAACTCATGGGCTGAATTTTCCATGAAAAGGCAAAAGAAAATCATCATCCCTTCCAATTTCTTAGCCCATTTAGCAATGATAACGATAGGAACAACACGAGGTGTTTTGTTTGCTAAAACCGAAGGTTCTCCTTTTGTGAAGTTTATTATTCCAACAATTAATGTTACCGAATTATTTACAGATGATATACATATTGATATAGATTAATTTTACTCCTCCCCCCCACAATCCACCACATCTTTAAATTCAGTACCTTTGCACCTCTTTTTGCAAAGCCAATGATCACAGTATCCAACCTTACCCTTCAGTACGGCAAACGCGTTTTGTTCGATGAAGTCGATTTGAAATTTACGCCGGGCAATTGCTATGGCATTATCGGTGCAAACGGCGCCGGAAAATCTACCTTCCTCAAAATCCTCTCCGGAGAAATTGATCCTACCAAAGGCAGTGTCAGCATTACGCCTGGCCTACGCATGTCGGTACTCAAACAGAACCACTTTGAATTTGACGATTGTCAAGTTTTGCAAACCGTTATCATGGGCAATGCAAAACTCAACAAAGTCATGCTCGAAAAAGATGCCATTTACGCCAAAGCCGATTTTACAGAAGCGGATGGCATGCGCGCCTCTGAACTCGAAGCCGAATTTGCCGAAATGAATGGCTGGAACGCCGAAAGCGATGCTGCCGACCTCCTCTCTAAACTCGGTGTCAAAGAAGAATACCACGGACGATTGATGAACGAACTCAACGGAAAAGAAAAAGTTCGCGTTCTCCTCGCTCAAGCACTTTTCGGAAATCCCGATATTCTACTTCTTGACGAACCTACAAACGACCTTGACGTTGAAACCATCGGCTGGCTCGAAGATTTCTTGGCCGATTATCCCAATATCGTCATCGTTGTTTCGCACGATCGTCACTTCCTCGATACCGTTTGTACACACGTTTGCGACATCGACTTCCGCAAAATTTCGCTCTTTACTGGAAACTATTCGTTCTGGTATCAAGCATCGCAATTGTCGCTTCGCCAACGCACCGACCAAAACCGCAAAGTCGAAGACAAGCGCAAAGAATTGCAAGACTTCATCATGCGCTTTAGTGCCAACGCTTCGAAATCACGTCAGGCTACGAGTCGTAAAAAATTGTTGGAGAAATTAACGGTTGACGAACTTCCGGCCTCGAACCGAAAATATCCGGCCATTATTTTTCAGATGGAACGCGAACCCGGCGACCAAATTTTGAATGTTGAAGGACTTTCTAAATCGCATGAAGGCGTTAAGCTGTTCAGCAATGTCAGCCTGCGCCTTAAACGTGGCGATAAAATTGGTGTGCTCTCGCGCGAACATCTCGCGATGACAAAATTCTTCAATTGCCTCAGCGGCGATGAACAACCCGATAGCGGAACCATTGAGTGGGGACAAACCATCAAACACGCCTACTTGCCCAACGATAACAGCGAATTTTTTAGCGGCAAAGACAGCCTCGTCGATTGGTTGCGTCAATTCTCGAAAGAAAAAGACGAAACATTTATCCGCGGCTTTTTAGGAAAAATGCTTTTTAGTGGCGAAGAAACCTTGAAACAAGTAAACGTCCTTTCCGGTGGCGAGAAAGTGCGTTGCATGCTCTCGCGCATGATGTTGTTTCAAGCAAATTGTTTGCTGATTGATGAACCAACAAACCACTTGGACCTCGAATCCATTACGGCGTTCAACAATTCGTTGAAAGATTATAAAGGCATGGTCTTATTCACATCGCATGACCATGAATTTATGCAAACTGTGGCCAATCGAATCATTGAAATTACACCACGCGGCATCATTGATAAAATGGTTTCGTACGACGATTACATCAACGATCCAGAAATCAAAGCGCAGCGCGAATTGATGTACCGATAACCAAAACATTACACCATAACCACAAACGGATTCTTTCAACAAGAATCCGTTTTTTTGTGGCCAAACAAACACCAAGAATCGGCACGATTTAATACCTTTAGCATCGCATGCGTATTTATAAAATATCTTTTTTACTCGTAGCACTTGCTGCAATTTGGTTGTTGGCCTTACCCAAACACGAAGCTAAATCGTGGGGATTTTATGGACACAAGAAAATCAACCGCATGGCTGTTTTTACCCTGCCATCGTCGCTCTTCGGATTTTATAAAAAGCACATTGAGTTTATTACCGAACATGCCGTCGATCCCGACAAGCGCCGCTATGGCATTCCCGAAGAAGCGCCACGCCATTACATCGACATCGATCATTATGGGCCACATGCGTTTGATAGTGTGCCGCGTTTCTGGAAAAAAGCAGTTGCCAAATATTCCGAAGACACACTCAATGCGTATGGTATTGTTCCGTGGTGGATTGATATGATGACGTATCGCCTTACCGAAGCGTTCCGCGAAGGAAATGTCGATAAAATTTTACGTTACTCCGCCGAAATTGGCCATTACATTGGCGATGCCCACGTTCCCTTGCACACCACCGAAAACTACAACGGGCAGAAAACAAATCAAGTGGGTATTCACGGCTTTTGGGAATCGCGGGTGCCAGAACAATTTGGCGAGAATTACGATTTCTTTTTAGGCAAAGCGCGTTTTGTTGAATCGCCCATCAACATGGCTTGGGATGTTGTTTATGCTAGCCACATGGCTGTTGACTCGGTGCTTACGTTTGAAGCACAACTCAATGCGTCCACACCCGGCGATCGTAAGTACGCTTACGAACAACGAGGCAACACAACCGTGCGCACATACAGCAGCGAATACACACTCGCGTACAGCAACATGCTCAATGGCATGGTCGAACGTCGCATGCGCGAAGCGACCATCATGGTTGGAAGCATTTGGTACACCGCTTGGGTCAATGCCGGACAGCCCGATATGACGAAACTCGAAAGCAAAGAAGTTTCCGATTCGTTGCGCAAAGTGATGGAACAAGAAGAATACCTCTGGCAAAACGGAAAACAAAAAGGCGCAAAAGGCCACGACGATTAATTGCAGTTATCGCTTATGCGCACAACACGAATTATTTTTTTAATTGCTTTCATCCTTACGAGTTTCTTTTCGGCGAAAGCACAAGATGCAAATGTTGGCAATTGGTTGATGTATTTTGGCAATCAAAAGATCAACAACAAATTCAACTGGCACAACGAAATTCAGTACCGCAATTTCAACGCCATTGGCGATCTCGAACAATTACTGCTGCGTACCGGAATTGGGTACAACCTCACGGAGAAAAACAATAACCTTCTGCTTGGTTATGGATTTATTTTGTCGCAACCTTATGTGAATGGTATCAAAACCGAAACGCAAGAACACCGTATTTTTCAGCAATACACATATAAAGCAAAATACGGACGTTTCTATACGCAGCATCGGTTGCGTTACGAAGAACGTTTCTTTCGTGATTTGTTTCGGATGCGCTTTCGTTATTTCTTAAGCGTGAATATTCCCTTGAATATGCCCGAGATGAAAAAGAACGCGATTTACCTCTCGGCTTACAATGAAGTCTTCATCAATACCTCGACTTGGAAATTTGATCGCGATCGCGTTTATGGCGCTGTTGGGTATTGTTTCACCGATTTCCTCCGCCTCGAAATCGGAGCGATGACACAAATTTTGACCAGCAGCAGCCGCACACAAATTCAAGTGGGTTTTTATAATGCGTTGCCGTTTAAGCAGCGCGAAAATTAATTTCGAACCAAGACCGTTCGCCTTCCATCCTCCGTATAAACCACAATCCGTCGCGATCCGTTGCGTAAAATCTCTACGCAGAAAAAACCGTGATCTGTTCCATTTTGATATTCAGCAGGAAATTGCGTGGATTTGATTTCAGAAATTTTACTCCCCGATCCGCTGACAATAAAATAATTCTGTTGCGCATCTTTAAACAGTTGCAAATTGTGTTCGTGCCCTGCAGCGTAAATCAAATTTTTATGCTTCGCAAAAATCGTGAGTAAATCTTCGCGCATGTGTTTGTAACGCGGATGCACCATGGCCTGTGTCAATACACGATTCAATCCCATCAGTCCGAAAATTTGGAACGGCGTATAATTCAACACGCCATGCAAAAAACGTCTGTTGTAACCGCCATGCTCACCATTGGTATAAACCGGATGATGCGCACACAAAATAACCTGCTCTTTGTTTTTCTCCGCCACGGCAAAAATACTATCCAATTCATGCAACATCTTTTCGTACCGTTTGCGCACCGTCATTCCAGCTTGTTTTTGTACCCAATGAAACGGATACCCTTGCAACCACCATTGTGTGTCGATGGTAACAATACGCACACCTGGCGCAATAATGTGTGTCCACGGACCTGGCCCATCTGTCGGAAATAAACCATTGACAACAGGTTTTCCATCAACCGTATCGCTTGGAATTTGTGTGGCCAAATAAACCCCTTGTTTGCGTAAAGCCTTTTGTCCTTTACGTTTTTGTGCCAACCAATCGTGATTGCCTGGGACAAACAACAAATGATCGCAACTATCGGCAGCATCAATTTGGACTTGCAATTTTTTCGCCGAGATCGCTTTGCCATCATAGCCTTGCGGATAAATATTGTCGCCTAGAAAAACGACTGTTGTAGAATCTTGTCCGCCCGCGAGTGTGTGCAGCAAGCGCAATGTTTTTCCGGGAACGGTATCATTTCCAGCATCGCCCACCAAGAAAACGCGATACACAACATCGCTATCGCGTGCCGATGGTTTTTGAGAAAATACGCCAAAGTTTTTTCCTGCAAGCGAATCGCGTGTTACCGTGTTTGAACTTTTTTGAAGCGGAACAATTTGTATCGGGTTAATCTGTGCTGCAAGCGAAGACGTAACCAATAAGGTTAATAAGATGTATATTTTTCTCATGAAACAAAACGTAAAATTAATTTGCCGAAAATGGCTTTGAGCAATGCTGTTGCGCCCTTCCACCCGATTACAAAAAGATAGAAAAATAAGCGCTCACGCGGCAAAAACAAATGTGCGTACTGCGGACGGGTTTCCAGAATGGCACTCATGATGAGTAATTTCCGACGCAGTAAGGCATTGGGTTTTGATAAGGCCAACGCGCCATCCAACGCACCAATCAACCACGCATGACGACAAGCGAAGCGAAGAATTTTTTCGTCTTGCAATGAACCCGATACAGGACGTAGCGCGTGCGCATCTTCGTACAACCCAATACTTTTTTCATCCGGCATTTCGCCCAATAAAAAACGACCTAGAATTTTTGCTTCGTCTTTCAAATGCATATTAATGCTGCTTCCCCGATTTGAGTTGTTCTTTCAACAAGGCGATATCTTGTGCCAGCGTTTTATTCTGCTCTTGCAATTTCGATACAACGACCGATAAATGCAACAGGTAAATCAAGATGAAGAAAATAGCACCAATGAAAACTAAATTTGGTGGATCGAAAACACCAATCCAATCGGCAATGACTTGTAAGCCGTTGCGCCAAAACGAAAACGCAATTAAAATAGCTGAACTGATGATCCAGATGATGGCATATTCTTCGCGCAAACGACCTTTGAAAATCAGTCGTGCAATAAATGCTAGAAAGGAAAAACTCGCACCAATGGCTAAGTATTGAATCAGATCCATACCAGTTGTTGTTGAGGATTATTTGCTTTCATTCCACGTTTTGTACTCATTTTGCTGGTCGGGACGAAATGGCGGAATACGTCGGTGCGGTTCGCATGCAATCAACGTAGCATGACAATCGGCGGGCAATTGTTGGTATAAGCCTGTGCCTTTTGTTTTCCACGCAATCATTTCGTCGCTCACATCTTTTACAATTTTTCCGGGATTCCCAACAACCACTTTGCGCGCAGGAATAATTGTATCGGCAGCAATAAATGTCAGCGCACCCACAATGCATTCATCACCAATTTGAACGTTATCCATAATCACGGCATTCATGCCAATCAAGGCATTTCGTCCGATGGTTGCACCATGAATAATTGCGCCATGACCAATGTGTGCTGCTTCGCGTAAACGCACCGTAACGCCTGGAAACATGTGAATAGTACAATTTTCCTGCACATTGCAACCATCTTCGATGATGATTTCGCCCCAATCGCCGCGAATGGCCGCACCTGGGCCAACATAGGCATCGCGTCCAATAATCACATTGCCCGTAACCGCAGCTTGCGGATGTACAAACGCCGATTCGTGCACAACCGGACGATAGCCATTAAACTCGTATATCATGAAACGAAGATAACAAGATGCTACACACCTACAACTAGAAAACAAATGAGCTACTGATGAATACAATGCTCACGCACCTGCTCCGGGTATCACGATTAGTTATTACATACTCAGACAACGAACGAATTGATCCTTATAGCTATAAAACATTTTTAAAAACGTTATGAGCGATGAGCGTAATCGTTTACGCTATATGCATCAACTTCCTCGTAGGATTGATTGTTCGTAAAACAGGTTTCCTTTTTATGTAGTGATTAATTGTTTTATACATTTACTTTTTATAATGCGATTCCTAATCTTAAATTATCATTTATAGCCAGTCAATTATGGAAAATACAAGTTTGTTAAATGACATCGTTAAAACAAATTCTATCCATTTCAGGAACATCAAAATCGGCGACGCAATGACGGTGGTTGAACAACTAGAAGGTCAACCAGAAGAGATAAAGGAGTATTCAAATCCTTTTTACCGCTATTATTTTGAGGTTGGTGAAATGGAAGAACTTACCATCTATTACAATTATGCCAAAGATGAAAAACGAGTGAACGAAATAACGCTTCATTTGATTCATTATCCCGATCATTATTGGAAAAAAGAAGGACATCAAGACGCAACAGTATTTTGGAATCTTTTGCAGAACAACAAACTCCAATCTTTTTCAAACGTATTTACGAATACTGTAACAGATGTCGTTGCTTTTTTTACGCATACACTCAACCAAGAGCCAATCCAATCGATAGAAAATAGTACACCATTCCATGCTCCTCACCAAAACTATAAATTGTACCATTGGACACACAATGGTCAGTATTTATCCATTCAAACGTATATCGACGATTCAAACGAAGATAATGTAAAAAACATGTTGATTGTGCGATTGAGAACGGTTTAGGAATACACATGTTTACGTTTAGTAGTCCCCCAAAAAAAACACCAAGAAGCAATATAGCTTTTTGGTGTTTTAAATTTCATCACAGAAAACCCTAAGCCAATAAATCCCCCTCACGCACCAACGTATAAGTAAATTTATTTCCAGTAAATGTTTTGTACAAATCGCAGAGATCGACAAATTCTTCTTTTTCGTACCAGTCGGCAAATACTTGGCAGCCCGCGCTCCACGGGCCAATCTGTTCTGTTTTGGTGAATTTTTTGGCCCCGTGAATATTGCAGCCAAAACTATTGCCCGTTTCTTCCACACCCAAATTTTCGGCCACACCATCTTTATCATTGTCGCGGTAAACGGTAATGGTTCCGTTCTGACGCAAGCAGCGGTGATCTGTTTTTCCTTGATGGTAGCCCGAGCCATAAGCATCTTTGTATTGGCCCGGTTTAATGATGGCGCAACCTGCCGAATTGAGCGGTGTTTTTTGATAATATACACCCGGCTCTGTTGTTACCAGATACAATTTCATACGTTCTTTGCCAACAGTTGCCGCATAGCTCGCTAAAGCGTAATCCGTATTTGCGCCAGCAATGCCATCTTCGGCCAAAGGCTTGCCGTTTTTGCCTAAATACTTCCACTTGTTCAACCACTTTTGTTTGTTGAGCAACGAGTAATTGGAAGGCATGGCTTGCTGTGTCCAAATGAGTGCGATAAAATCGTTAAACACATCGGGCACTTGTATCGTTGTACGAATACCAATAATATTAGGCCGATCGGTGTACCAAGTGTACCGTAAACGTTTCAGATTTTTTTTCAGAAGAGCAATCGTGATTTCCATAATGCTGTTTTAATAATTGATGTGTAAGGAGGTTTTCACGACTAATGTACAAATTCCCAACGCACAAATTTCAACACTGAGATTTTGGCACAAAGGCACAAATTATAGTTTTTAAAGTTCGGGGTGTTTTTCGGCGCGCATGGCCAGCGCAGACGTGAGATACGAGACCGCACGGAGCTGGCGCGCAGTTGGTGAATTGGCAAATTGGTAACTTGGTGATTCGCCAATTTACCAATTTACCAATTCGCCAATTCATCAATTTACCAATTCAATATTAGGATTCAATCTTCCTTTTCACTATTCTTGTATTCAGACAAAACCGATCCTTTCATGAAAAAAATTCTACTCTTTGCTATTCTCCTCTCTTCCCTTTTTGCCAAAGCCGATGCTGGCGGCCCCGATGCTTTTGGCTATACATGGAAAGATAGCAACGAACCCGGCGGCCCAGCTTATCAGTGGTTCGACATTACCACAATTGGAACACAAGTCAATGGCTTGGCCGATGATAATTATGTAGGACCGTTTCAACTTGGCTTTCAGTTTCCGTATTACTGGACCACCGAAAGTAAAGTCTGGATTGGTTCGAATGGTTATGTTGGTTTTGGGCCAGGCAATATTGCCGCAAATTTTCCGGCTATCCCCAATCCCGGTGGTGTGAATCATTACATCGCAGGCATGATGTCTGACCTCAATTTCCTTGGCGGAGGAAATACCGGACAAGTATTTTATTACGCCAATGCCGATACATTTTGTGTCGAGTATCTCAATGTTCCTTATTGGGATCCCAATTCGCCCGGTTATACTGGAAGCAATACGTTTGAGATCATTCTCAACAAAGCCGATTCTACAATCACCGTCAATTTTATGTCGTGCACAGGTCTTTCCATCAGCAATTTCAGCAGCGGCATCGAAAACAGCATTGGTACTATGGGCTTGCAACCCTTAACCACACAACCACCCAATACCGATTATACCATTCGCTATTATTTCCCTACGAGCAATGTACCACAAGTTATTGACGCAAGTGTTGTTTGGAATCATCAAAACGGAAACGGTGGTATTTTCCTTGGCAACCTCAGTGGCCCGCACACGATGACCACACAAGTAAAAAACTCAGGCAATACTTCCATCGGACCAGTTATTGCAACGGGATCGATGAAAACACTCGTCAATTTGGTTTTGGTCAGCAGCAGCGATACCAGTGCTCCGCTTGCACCCAATCAAGTTGATAATTTGACGTATCCTACTACCTACTCGCCTACCACCTTAGGCACCAAACAATTCGTTACAAAAATATCGGGCGTCTCAGGCGATATTATTTCCGTCAACGATTCCATTATTCAAGAAGTTGTGGTGGTCGATACAACTGCGCAACAAGTACGTTTGTGTTATACCAACAACCATACGGAATTTGTGTCGAGCAATATTTCGTGGGCTGGCGGCAATGGCGGCGTGGGCATCTATGTACAACCGCCGGGCTATCCCGCAAAAATCATCAACACCAATTATATCCTCACCAACGCCCCAGTTGCTGGCCCTGCCTTCTACGCCAAAATTTACGACGATAACGGCCCAGGCGGTTCTGCCGGAACTTTACTTGATTCGGTGCTTGTCGATGGTGCGCAATGTACCATCAATCAACTCATGTTTGTGCCTGTGAGCAATCCAAATCTCATCATCACCAGCGGCGGATTTTACGTCAACTGGGCCATGGCGAGCACCACGGTTGCCATCGGACAGTCGCTCACAGCACCATTCTCGCGCCAAACGTACGAAGTGATTGGAAGCTGGTCGGGCTACCGCGATGCACAAACAACCGATTTCTTCATTGGTGCCGATGTCAATTACACTTATGTTGGTGTCGAAGAACAAGCCAATGCCCTCCAAAGCATTACGGTTTACCCCGTTCCGGCAAACGAGCAATTGAAATTTGCCTTCAACGAAGCCACAACAGAACCTATTACCATCAACATCTACAACCTCAACGGACAAGTCATCGAAACCCGAAATCTTGCGCCAGCAAGCACCGGAACAGTGGTGGTGGTTGATGTACAAAATTATGCCGAAGGTGTTTATTTCTTCACCATCCAAAGCGGCGACCGCATCCGCAACGGAAAAATGATCGTTACAGATTAGTTCTTCCAAAGCACAAAAAATCCGCTTGTTCTATACGAATAAGCGGATTTTTTATTTTCAGAAGCGCAGCAGAGCAGCTACAAAGAACCACCTGTCCTTTCCTCCACTCCAATCTTTGCTGCAAGTAATTGATATACCAACTACTTGCGTGAGCAGCAAAGGATTTCCGTTGCGGCAAGGGCTATGCAACAAGCGGCTGCACGCTGCACATGACTTTTTATGATTTCGGTAATTTCTTCAACCATTCGGCAAACCATTTTTCCTGCTCTTTTATGCTGATCGGAAAATAATCGGCCCAGCCTTGGCTTAAATCGTCGAAGCTCTCGCCCATTAAGACTTGCTGGTTGATGCCGTAATATGAAGCCATCACATTTTTCAATTCCATTTGCCCGAACTGAATGCGGTACCAATTGTTGGAGCGGCTCATTTCTTGAAACAATTTGCGCCATTCGGCTCTTCGTTTTTCGGCATCGGCAGCCGTGGCTTTGGCAGTTCGTTTTTCAAACACAACCACTTCCGGCATCAAACGACCACCATTTTTCCAAGTAACCAATCCGTCAATGTTGAATAATACCTTCCATTGCGAATCGTATTCCAAGGTCATCAATTCTTTAGGCTTTACGGTTTTGGGATTGGCTTGTCCAGGTTTATCGCCAATGCGTTGCAGGATTTTCACATCTTGCCAAAAACTCATTTCCGTAGCACTCGGTTTGGGATAACGCAATTTCAAGTAAGCGAAATGAATTTCTTTCTGAAAAAGCATTTCTAATTTTTTACGATCTTTTACTTTGTGGTACGATGCCCAATCGCGGCTTTGTAAGTAAGCGTCGCTAAATACATGCTTTTTAATTTTCGTAGCAGCATCGGCATCGAGTCGTTTGCGTTGCGTTTCTAAATCTTCTTCTTGCGTAGAAACTGCAATTGCTTCGTCTATGGCCGCATCATCAAAAATAGATGTTGGCTTCGCGGTTGTTGTTGCTTGTTCAGCTTGAGCCGCATTGACTTTCGGTTTTTCTGCAACTTGCTTTACTTCTCTTTCGGAGACAACCGCAGCAACGATGCGATGTGGTTCAAACACATCGAGTAAATTTAAATATGCCGTAAGGAGTTCAGCTTTCGCAAAATAAAATGCTTGCGCTGTTCCGCGTGGTAAAAGGGCATCGCTTGCAATTTCGCCAACAACCGGCACATGCCCAATCATCCAATGTCCGCGCTTGGTGTGGTGCAAAGCCGTATTTGGAATAGCGCCCGCCCACTGATGCCGATCAATACTCCACGCTTGATGTGCCGCACAACCAACAACAATAAGCTGTTGCCGCATTTGTTGATCGAGCAATTGTAGTAAATCGTTATACAGTTCAGGTGTTACAATTAAAAACGCATATCCTTCAAACCGCAAGGCTTGCAATTTACTTTGGTCTAAATACCGTTGCTCGATTTTGAGTTCGGGTGTTTTGTTGAGGCATGTTTTAAATGAATCGAGTCCATCGACTTCGATGGGTTGTCCGTTGCGGTTGGTGAGGTGAATAAAAAGCATCGTGCGTAAACGTATAAAAAAATTAAACTACGGCCGGTAAGCCAATGGATAAACGTTCGTTTTTAATCAAGAGGTCGAGTAATTCGAGCGATATGGTTGATTCACGCTCGTCGAGTACATGCACGGTAGCGCGGTTACACACATTGCGAATCATAGCAGGTGGCAATCCGGCGCGCACGAGAAAATCGGCACTGATATTTTTAGCGAGTGGAAAAGCGGCGGGCAGGTATTTTTCCCAAAGTGCTAGTGTGATCTCGCGATTGGGTTCCGGAAATTTCAAATGTTCTTGAAAGCGACGTTTGAGTGCAGGATCAATATTCTCGTCGAGGTTGGTGGCACAAATAATGATGCCGTTGTAATCTTCAATGCGCTGAAGCAAGTACGAAACCATATCGTTGCGGTGTCCGGCGGCCACATCGTTGCCATCGTTTTTGTTGCGGTTTTCTCTAGTACGACTTCCAAAAATAGCATCGGCTTCGTCGAAAAATAAAATCCAATTTTTGCCTTCGGCCATATCAAATAGCGCGGCCAAACGTTTCTCCGTTTCACCAATGTACTTGCTCGTTACCTGCGAAATATCGACACGGTACAAATCGCGATCAATGTATTGAGCGATGATAGCGGCCGTCATGGATTTTCCGGTCCCGGGTTTTCCGCTCAACAAAATCCGATAGCCTTGTGGCATTTGCTTGCCCATCTGAAGTTCGTCGCGCATACGCATTTCGTAACCTGGGTAACGCATGCAGCGCAAAATGTTTTTGCGGAAATGATCGGGCACCAACAAATCGTCTAGGCTCATGCCACGCGTATCAATAAATTTGGCGGGGAAATTGGCCCCAAACTTTGGCGGCGTATAATAGTTTTTCGAGAAATTATTGAACACGCCGTTGACCAGTTTTACATAGCCGGCATGCTCCGAAAGCCCAACGGGTGGATCGCCCACTTCGATGATGCTTTGGGTGTTGAAGGGGTGGTTGCTGGAGAAGAGATCGAAGAAGCTACGGTATGCTTCGTTTAATTTTCCATGAATTAATCGTGCTAGCGTGTATATGGTTGGAGTAAGTAAACTTCCTTCTAAACGAAGCGAAAATTCATTGTTCGCAAGCATCAGATGGCTCAGGTGTTCGTGATTCGACTCAAACTCGATAAGCACGAATAAGGCAGCTTGCGCATCGGTCGATAATTTATTGTTCTGTATGAAATCGCCTAACTTCGAATCTGTTGAAATGTAAGGTAGCGCATGGTTGCTCAGAAATAAATCGAATGATGCGACCCGATCGTTCAACCGAAAAGCGAGCAATTCGGCAACCCAATTGGCAATTTCATTGAAGTCGGGGTTAACGGTAAATATTTTCATGTTCGTAAAATAAATAGAAAAAGGCAATTGTTAAAACTAATGAATATTAGAGTAGATACGATGATGGGATAAAATAAAAACTAATTTTAGGATAAATTATTATTCATGAAAAGATATCTCATATTAATTAGTATTTGTTTGCTTGAAGGTCTTGCTCTTTCGGGACAAGTTCCCACTCGCGATGAACTTCTTCGCTTTTCAGACACGCTTCTTAAACGGTCAATTGTTTCTGACAAATCACTATCCGCTATTCGCGAAGCAATTAATGCGAAGCAGATTCAATTGGGTGCTTTTGATTACCTGATCTACTGTCCCAATAGTAAGCAGATCGTACCCGATCCCTTTAAACGCTCGCAAGACCCTAAGCAATATATTTTATCACTTTATCTGGATTTATTTGCGGTTGTCCCCGATTGTAAACCACTAGCGATGGAGGTTTGTCAATATAATTACGACAATAAAGGTTGTTCTGGGCAAAAGCAAGAAGAAAGCGATTTGATTCCATCTAATTTGCATGATACTGCTTTTTACTGGTGGCAACTCGCTCCAAAACAAAAAGCAAAATCGTCAAAAATTATTCCTTTAGATTCGGATTGTGGTTACTGCATTACTACGGAAACAGATCTAATTGACCTCATCAATCTACAATTGAATGAACGAAAATCGATCTATCAACTCGCTTTTGTTCCATCATATATATATAGGGATGGCAAAATGCAGACAAATAATCATCAATTCGGTGTTATTGCATTGACACGTTCACAAGGAGAATTTCTTGGGAATAATTTCACGCTAAATTTTCAGTTTTCAAAAATGTATTTCCCGAAATACATTTCCTCAACGGATTTAATTGCTCGCATTGAGACACTGAAACAACTTGGGCTATTTCGGCATTTAGACCAAGGTTTAGTTGATCAGTCGTTAAGTCATGTTTCAAAAGAACCTTTTTTATTAGTTAGTGATGCACTTATGTTTTTCCCCAATGTGATTTATACGCGATCATGGCATGAAAAATCGGGTGTTATTCCATATGCCGTATTTGTCAAAGAATTGTCGCGTATTACGCGTGGTGAGTTTAAGCCTAAACGGGTTAAAGACAATGGCTCAAAAGTTCGACAGCAGAATCAACCGATGACACTTTCGTTTATACATGATGGAGCAAAGTTTAAGGAAACATTCGATGATTGGTCTTATGGCATGGAGGAAATAAAATTTCAATTGTTTTTAAATACATCATTAAAGCAAGTCGGTGCAAAAGGTAAATTCTACTATGTTGAAACGAGTAGTAGTATTACAAACGCTTCAAGTTTTATTTACCTTACAGAAACACAATATCAGGCAATCGTTGATAAAAAATTGATTCCATTACGCGAAGGCCGAACGTTAAGTCAGCGATAGATTAGATTAATTTATGCTCAAGGATCATAAATTAATCCCGTTGATGTCGATTCGTCAGTTCCAGGTGTAGTTGGGTCGTTGGCTATATCGCTTCTACTTCGAGTGGTTGCAGCTGATTTAAACACTTCTTCTGCAAAGGATAGCCAATTCGACATGGGCTGTGCATTATCATTGCGAACTTTAGAGCCTCTTATTTCAAAACTGATCAACTTGCTATCTGAATGGCCTGGTTCTCCTTCTACATCATACCGACCAGCAGATGCACTTCCGCCTGCCGCAGGCGATAACTTATCTGTTTTCCGAGTAGGTTTCTTATTGTCATAGCCCCCACCTTTAATGATACTCGTCAACCATTCGCTTATTGTTGGCCCTGCTTCATGATGGTGAGAACCATATCCTAAATGAAAAACTGGACTAGAACCAGTTATATTGATGTAATCTTTTTTATAGTCTCTTTTGTACTTGTCAAGATCAGTTCGCTTATAATTACCTTCAGCCAATGTCTTCAAATCGTTTTTCATAACCGAAATGAATTTATTAGCATTAACAAGGTGCTGAAATAACAATTTTTCATTTGAACTCAGCAAAGAATGATAAATAGAATAAAAACTAGTTCTTGATAATAGAGAAAACGCAAATTTAGATGGGCTACCTTTTATCGTAACTTTTTGTCCTCTCAATAAATAATTAGCTATCATAAGCAGAAAAGACTCTAAATTTTTCATGTCTTCCCGCTTAATGTTCTTTACTTCAGGGTGCGTTTTTTGTATGGTTGGCAATGCTGCATATTCTAATGCTTTATTGAGTAATGCTGTACCATTTTTATCCGTGAGTGAGTACAAGTCATTTTCTTCGTGCTCGGCAAGCAACTCTTTATACTGTGAAAGTTCAATTTCTTCTGAGGGTTGAATTTTAGCAGACCACCTCTTATTAAAAATTTCAGCAATCAGACGATTTCCTTTTAATGGAAGATGATCAACAGGGAATGGCCACTCATGCAATTCGCCCATACTTCTTTGATCTGCTGGCTTTTTCCCAGCATTAGATTTGTCAATTTTAGCTTGAATCGACTTGCGAGCAGGATCATCGGCAGCCAGTAGTGGAGCTTTGTTTATTTTATCAATCATGTTGATTGCATCTTGAATACGTAGCCGAATATCGCTCCATCTTCTAAACCATTTTGGGGTCTCGAACTCGATAAATCCATCGTTTTCTGATTGTAATTCCATTGCCGTTTGCTCTTTGCCAACCTCAACTTTACGCCCATCACTTAGCTTTACTTCCTTGCCTTTTGAAACTTTTTGTTTCATAAATTTGACATGCCCTGGTTTCAATCGACCATCACTCAGATGTACATCCAATTGTGTTGCATCGCTTTTTAATACTTCTCCGTCAAAATTACTCGCCCAATAATACTTTTTCTCATACGTGGCAGGGTTATACTCAACATCTGGATGTTTCGCTTCATCACTATGATCGACACCCAAGGCTGTAATATTCTCTAATTTTACCAATAGTATTTTCTTGTTCTTAGGATCGATATAACTCACATCACCATTGGGATCTTCCGTTACTTTCCAAATCTCTATATACTGTGCCTCTTTATCACCATCTACTTTTCCGCTTTTTTTACGACCGACTTTCATCCATTTAACATGCCCCTTTTTATACTCATTGTCAGGATTTATGTGTATAGGTAGTATTAATTGATCGTTAGCGAAATCGGTTACTCCAGCATTAAAATATCGAAACTCGAACGTATTCGGATTATATGATGTTGACGGTAAAGTGTCGGCATTGTCTATTTGAGAAATAAATTCTAGTTGACCATCAGTTACAACTGTGCCAATCAGAGTATTTACATCAACGGATGATTTAAAGCGATAATTCCTAATAAATTGAGCTGGAAAAGTATCATTAACATCTTTTATGACATCGACTTTGATCATAAAGCGAATGACATTATTTGTTCGAACCCCCTTTTTATATTCGTAAAAGGGTATGGGTGTATTGACACCTAATTCATAAGGCCCAAATGGAGTTGCGTCAAATTTTTCATAGTATATAAATTCGTAAACATTTTCATTGTAGCTCCCTGTTGGGAATTTAACCGGATCGCTCTTTTTATCGAGAATAGCTATTACTTCGGTATCTTCCTCTTTTGGCATCTTTCCTTTGTCAAATTCTTTTCGATCCTTGAGGAGTTTTTTAATAACAAACTGTGCGCCTTTGCTTTCGTCGATGCCGACCGCCGGAACAAACTTCGTATAATGGGCCTCCGCTTTTACTGTGGCTATATCTCCTTTTACTTCTTCGTATTCAATATCACCCTTTTTACTAGCCTTTACACCATAAGTACCAGTTGTCAAATAGGCTGGGATATCGCCATCTTCCGTAGGGCCAAATTCACCAAATTTTCGGTCAAGAAGGTTTGATGAGCCTGATGAATCATCCTGCCACACATAATTTCCGGTTTGCATTTCAAACTTCATCGCCCGATGTACTTTATCCTCCGCATGCAACACCGCATGCACCACCTCATGTGTCAACAACTCCTCGCTCACGTCCTCTCCAAAGAAAATATCTTTCCCTTTTGTAAAAGCACGTGCATTTACCTGATCGGCTAATTTCTTTGCTGATTCATCCGTATGCAAACGCACATCGTCTAAATCGGCATCCAAGTATTTTTCTAATTTATCTTGTTGCTCATCTTCTAATGGAGTACCAGCACCTTTTTGAGTTGCAAGCTTCTCATCAAAACTGGATGGTGTTTTTAAAGTTGCATCACTCTTATCCTCCGAAACAGGCATCTTCATAAGGTCTTGAGAAGTAGCGGTATCATTACTCATAACAGCTTGCGAAACCGCTTCTGCTTGTAATTCCGACCCATCAGTTGGTTGAGAAAGGAAATTCGTGTTTCCAAAGAAATCTTGATACCCAAATGGATCAATCAAACTTTTATACTCCGGGAAATACCGCAAAAGCTGTTGATCGGCGTTTGTCAGAGCGCCCTTCTCGGCATCCCTACTCACCGGAAAATATTCATCACGATCATCCATGATCAAAAAAATTAGGGTTATACGATATACTTCAACAACCAAATATAACCATTCCCAAAGCCCATGTCAAGCATTTTGAAGCATCGTTGATAAGTTTTAACAGGTTGCAACAAAAAAGCCCGTTCCAATAAAATCAGAACGGGCTTACCTTAAACGATGTTTTTCTTATTCAACCACTAAGCGATCCATGCTTGTTCCATGTGCATGGGTAAGACGCACGAAATAAACGCCAGCCGCTTGATTACTTAACTCAATTTGCTGCACTTGTCCAGCTTTGATCGTATTGGCATACACTTTTGCACCCCGTACATCAAAAATTGCTTACGCCTGTTTGCAACACCTATAAACGCAGCAACTGCAAATTTAAAAAGCAATATTTTTTTCAAGGAATGGTTTTGTGTTTGAAAGAAATGTATTCCTTTTAAAAATAAAAAAGCAATATCAAATCCATCTAATGCTTATAAAGGTTATAACTCATTCATTCACCAAAACCAATTCGCGTTTATAACGAAACTTTTTTCCGGCGTAATAAATAGTCAGCACATCTGTTTTGGCCGAGTAGGAATAATTGACAGCATATATTTTTTCAGCTGTCAAACCTGTTTCGGAATGAATGATGTAAAATTGGATTTGCTTGTTTTTAATCCGCCAGAGATACGAACTACCACCTACGCAACGCTCATTGCCATCTGCCACGCGGAGCGAAGCGCACATCACGCCTTCTTGGGTTGACCATTGCCCGAGTGTGGGATTTAAGGTATCGCCATCAGGCCAGCCAATTTCAAATTGTGCGATGGAAACACTGTCAAACCGAAACGCAATCGAATCGGCTTTCCACAAGCCATACACAACATGCGGGTAATTCCGTTGTGCATTTGCAGCAACAAGTAGTAGGATAAAATATACGCTTAACGCAAATCGCTTCATGTTGCTTAACCGCGTTTTCCCGCAACCAAATCAATCATGTCTTCGCGACGCAAATACGTTTGTGCGAGATCACGAATTTGAGCTGGAGAAATAGATTGAATGGTTTCAAAATACCGATCAAAATAATCGTAGCCGAGCGGATAACCATGAATGGCTTTAAACCGATCGGCAAGTGCAAATGCACCATCGGTACTGCGCAGAAAAACACCGGTCATGTAATTGCGAACCAAATCCAATTCCGCATCAGAAACCAAATCGTTTTGCAATTTTTCTATTTCGATCCAAATTTCGGTGATGGCCGCGTTGGTAACATCGACACCAACTTCTGTGGCAATGGTAAAATAGCCATTGTCTTGCATCGACACACAGCCCGAACCGATGCCGTAAGTATAACCTTTGTCTTCGCGAATATTGGCCATCAACCGTGATCCAAAATAACCACCGAGAATGGTATTCAAAACTTGAAAGCCGTGCCAGTCGGCATGCGTTTTATTAAACAGCACGCGACCCATGCGAATCGCAGATTGTATGGCGTTTGCTTTTTCAAGTGTATGGATGCGTTCGGAATGTGTTTGTGCCGGAAGCAACGGCGTTTTGGCAATCGCATCGCGCGCCCAATCTTGCTTTCCGAAATGCGCTTCGAGTTGTTCCAATAAATTGTCGGTGATTTTTCCAGAAACAACAATGGAGCAGGTATTGGCTTGATAAAATTTTCGATAAAAATCAACCAACCAGTTTCGTTGAATGGCTTCAAAATCGGCATCGGTTGCGCGTACACCATACGGATGTTTTTCGCCAAACAACAATTCGTTGAAACGTCGCCGTGCGATTACAGAAACTTTATCGGAATCGACAATAAACTTCTGGTGTTTGTTTGCCGAGTAAACCGAAAATTCGTGTTCCGGAAACGCTGCGTTTTTCAGCATGTCTTCGACCAATGGTAAAGTTGCCGCCAAATGTTTGTTCAATGAAAATAAAACAAACGAAGCGTGATCAACCGTTGTTTCGGTTTCAATGAAAGCACCATAAAAATCGAGTTCTTCTGCCAGTTGTTCGGCATTGCGTGTATGTGTTCCCTCATCGAGCATATCATTCACGCCAGAAGCCACAAGCGGGTTCGATTGGTTTCGCATTCCGGCCTGAAACATAAATTCAATGCGCACCAAATCTTGTGTTCCGGCATGGATGGAATATACCGGAATGCCATTGCTGAGTTTGGTCTCCGTAGCTTTGAGCAAATGAATACGATCGAGCGTCCGAAAATCAGGGGCTAGCGTTCTGTTAAGCATGTTGATGGGATGAATTGGTGTGGTAATGTAAAGCAGAGCAATTGGTGCGTTGGAAAACTTCCTGCGCACAACGTTGAATGGCCTCCGGCGTAACAGCAAGGTAACGTTCAGTTTCGTTACTGGCCCAGATTGCGTCGCCAAGCAATTCGTAATACGCTAAATTCATGGCTTTATCGAGCACATTCATTTCGCTAAATAGCAAGGACGATTCGATTTTATTTTTCACTTTCAGCAATTCGCGTTCACCGATGCGAACGTCTTGCATTTTTTTCAATTCTTCAAAAACGGCAGCTTCTGCTTCGTCGGTAGTAACCCCGCTTACTAATTTTCCGGAGACCACAAATAATCCTTTATCCAGATCGCCCATGACATACGCACTGATTTCGCTAAAGAGTCGGCGTTCTTTCACCAAACGGTTATACAAACGCGCTGAATTGCCACGCGAAAGAATATCGGAAATAATATCCATCGTATGATAATCCTGATCGCGGCGCGCACACATGTGAAACGCCATGTAAAGTGCTTCGGCAGGCACATCGCTGCTGGTATCTAAGCGACGATAGCCTTCTTGTTTGGGTTCGACAGGTAAATTCCGAACAGGTTTCGGTGTAGCAGCAATTGGTCCAAACCATTTTTCGGAAAGTGCAAGTGCTTCTTGCGGATCAATGTTTCCAGCAACAACGAGAATGGCGTTTTGCGGCGTATAATGTTTGTTGAAAAATGCTTTCACATCATCCATCACCGCCTCTTCGATGTGGCGAATTTCTTTGCCAATCGTTGCCCATTTGTATGGATGAACTTGGTACGCGAGCGGGCGCAACAACAACCAAACATCGCCATAAGGTTGGTTGAGGTAGCGTTGCTTAAATTCTTCGATGACCACGCTGCGTTGAACTTCCAGGCTTTTCTCCGAAAACGCAAGACTCAGCATCCGATCCGATTCGAGCCAGAATGCGGTTTCGATGTTGGTTGCTGGGAGCGTGAGGTAATAGTTGGTAATGTCGTTGGTTGTAAATGCATTGTTTTCGCCTCCAACACGCTGCAAGGGTTCGTCGTAACTTGGTATGTTGATGGACCCACCAAACATGAGGTGTTCAAACAAATGTGCAAATCCGGTGCGGCTTTCGTCTTCGTCGCGGGCACCAACATCATACAGAATATTGATACAAGCAAGTAGTGTTGCTTCGTCGCGGTGAATTAAAACACGTAAGCCATTGGCTAAAGTATGTCGTTCAAAAGGAATCATGTGTAAAGGTATGTACTGTTGCGGTATTTTGAGCCTGTTTAAATTTCATCCTTTGTTCCGAAGCCTCGGAATTGTTATGCGCCTTTTTGCACCATAACAATTCTCAATCCCGAAATTTCGCATGCGCGTTAAGTTAAAAATACATTTTTGTCATCGGCCTTCTACTCCTCGTTTCATAAAACACGAACGGAGCAAGGAAATCTACTGATGAAC
>JAAFIA010000055.1 GCA_013298545.1 Bacteroidota bacterium
ATACGTTCTTTGAGATTTGGAATTGGGTCGGTACTGATTGGGAGGTCTTCCATGTGGCAATTAGTGGCCGGTTGTGGTTGGGGGAGCGGGTGGGGCGGGGGGAAGTTCCGATTTAAAGGTTTTCAGAAAATCTTCAAAACTCATTTCTTTTTCCTTGCCTTCGCCATAATAGTGCATGTAGGGTTCAAATTTATCTGCCGGCTGGTAGCCTTGCATGATGGTAAACTGCGTCCGTGTTTTGTCAATGAATACAAACGATGGGTAACTCAATCGACCTTGCAAGGCTTGAATCGCGAAATCATTGGCCGAACGCTGATTGGCACCGCCACGGTTGGTGAATTGCTGTCCATTAAAAATGACCGTATCGCGGGTTTCGGCATCGAATTTTACGCAGTAAAAATGCTCGTTCATGTATTTGGCAATGGTTGGATTGGCAAACGTATTCGCATCCATTACTTTGCACCAACCGCACCAAGACGTGTACATATCAACAAACAATTTGCGTGGTTCTTTATCACTCAAGGCTTGCGCTTCTTCGAGTGTGTACCAATGAATGGGCGATGTCGTTTCGCCTTTGGTCAGTACAATTTCTTTTTGCCAGCTAAATGCCGAAAAACCAAGGGCAAGAAGCAAAACGCCAGATACGAGGAGCAGATTTTTTTTCATGTCAGATCGAATGATCGGTTTTGAATAACCGAATTTTAACATAGACGTGCAAAGTTACGAAAAATCGTATGCACAGCATTGTCAAACGAAGTGCCAAGCTCTTATCGTAACATAAGTTGTGATAAAAATTCTTCTTTGTATTGGTCGCCAATAGGAATACGATTTGTGCCAATCATCACATAATTGGATCCAACAGAGACAAGGTGTTTTTTAGAGATGATGAATGATCGGTGAATGCGCAGAAAATCGGAGCTGAGCGCGGTTAACTCTTGTTCAAACTTAGATAAGGCGATTAAAGGCGAATACGTTTTGTTGTTGGTGGCAACAACTTTGGTGTAGTTTTTCATGGCTTCGCAATAGAGAATGTCTTGGGTTTGCACAGCATATTTTTCGCCATTTGATTTCACATAAAGAACCGATTCAGGTTTTTGTTCAGTAGGCGAAAGACTCAATAATGCTGCCGCCCGCAAACGCTCAGTAGCTTTAAAAACCGCTTTGGTAAAGCGTTCAAATAAAAATGGTTTCAATAAATAATCGGCTACGTTGATGTCGTAGCTTTCCAAGGCAAATTCAGAATAAGCCGTTGTAAAAATAATTTGTGGCTGCCGCGAAAGAATTTTTACCATCGCCGTTCCGCTGATGTTGGGCATGTTGATATCGAGAAAAACGATTTCGATGGTTTCGTCGCTATTGATTTGATCAATGGCTTCAAACGCATTTTTGCATTCGCCCGCGAGTTCGAGTTTGGGCAATTGCGCAATGTAGTTTTTGACAATTTTCCGAGCTATGGGTTCATCATCGACAACCAAGCAGCGGTATTTTTTCAACGTATTCATTCGGTTGCAGTAAAATTGATTTGCAGCAAGACACGAAATTCATTTTCTTTTTTCTCAATCTGTAATTCGTGTTGTGTGCCTGGATAAAATGCATTCAGTCGTTTGCGCGCATTTTCAAGCCCAATACCATTGGCTCGGAAATTTTGTAGGCTGTCGTCTTTCAAACAATTGTTGCGCACTTCAAACAAGAGTGTGTTCGTCGCACTTACAGCAAGGCGAATGCGGATGCGGATGACTTCTTCCTTTACATTTTTAGCATGTTTAAACGCATTCTCTACAAATACAACCAACATTAGCGGAATGATTTGAATCTGACTTGTTTCATCCACGTCAACCGTAAATTCAAAATCGAGTGTGTCTTCAAGTCGGATTTTTTCTAGCTCAACATAATTTTTCAAATACTTGACTTCATTGACGAGTGGTACCGTTGGGCTGTTGGTTTCGTAAAGCGAATAGCGTAAAAGCTCGGAAAGACCAACCATCAACGCGGGTAATTTTTTGGATTGCTCAACGGCAAGCCCGTAAAAATTATTCATGGTATTGAATAAAAAGTGCGGCGAAATTTGTGCTTTTAAATGTTGCAGTTCGGTAATGAGTTGTAGATTTTTCTTTTCGCGTTCGTAGTATTGTTTGATGAAATTGTCTTTAAAATACTTGCACATTGATACGAGAATGAATAAGACCAAGTACGTGGGCAATTGATTCCAATAAATATCCGACCAAGCTGTTTCGGCAATTTCGGAGAGTGTTTGCAAGTATGTTTTTTGAAACGTAACAATGCCTGCAAGCAAACTAGCCCATGTCAATAAACCCACTGTGGCGTAAATCAAATAGCGGTTCTTGGCTATTAAACGGCGATAAAGCCAAATCGTAAAATAAACGCACGCCACAAACGGAATGCGTGTGATGAGCATAAATTCTAAATACTTAACATCGTAATACGCAATGGTGATGTAATAATTTCGATACTGAAAGAGCGCATACGCCAACCAAAATAAAACATGCCAAAGCCAACGTTTGTTGACGAGCAATTCGGTTACATTTTGAAAATTGGAAAAGGGATGTTTCATGCAATAGACGATGCAAAGATTATGTGATTCGCTGATTTATCAAACAGACAAGGACGAAAAGCCAATAATCAGGACGAAGGATTTATTGAGCATTCCTAAATGTACGCGAAATGCGGTCTTGTAGTTTTGAAAATGTTGCCTTAAACAACGCTTTTTATGCGCGCTGAATGGCTGCTTCGTCCTTGATTTTTAGTGTATGTCCACATATTTTACGGTTAGACAAAATAGATTTTTTCTTTCATTTTGATTGAAGATGTTTGCTGTCGAAAATCAGCTATATGCCTTGATTTTAAAGCAATGATATAACCTTTAAACAACAACAAGATGAAAAAAATGCTATTTACTTTTGCCACAATATTGTGGTGCGTGATTCAGGCGCAAGCCATCACATTCAGAGAAAATTTATTGTTCTCGGCCAAAATGGAAGGGGCACAAGTTGTTCCTGCTGTGGCCACAAACGCAAAAGGTATTGCAAGCCTCATGCTCAACAAAACGCGCGATTCTATCGCCGTTAATATGAGTTTCAATGGCTTGAGCGGAATACCTACAAGCGTTTGGCTCTATCAAGGACCCGCTGGTTCGAATGGTGTGCAATTGATTGATTTGACGGCTTACCTCACCGGAAATCGTATTGCCATGCATTTGAACGGTGCATCGGTTTCAGGAAACATGGCCAATTTGTTTAAAGAGCAGATTTACGTGTTGGTCTCAACAGCGGCAAATCCTACTGGCGAAATTCGTGGACAGGTTAAGCTCGAATCGGATTGGAATTTTGCGGCTGATTTGACAGGCCAAGAAGCCATTCCGGCGGTTTCTGGCAATGCGTATGGATTGGGTTCATTCACGCTTTCGCTCGATAAAACAAAATTGTCGTACCGCATTATTTGTCAGAACCTGACAGGTTCAATTACTGGCGCGATGTTGCATTTTGGTGCAATTGGTCAAACAGGAACAATTGCCGATGATTTAACCGCATCGGTCAACGGCAATATTATTTCTGGAACACTTGTGCCAACAAGTATGCTGTTGGACAGTTTGTTTGCGCGAAAAATTTATTTGAACATTACAACAGCAGCCAATCCTACAGGCGAGTTGCGTTCGCAATTAATCACGTACAAAGGATTGACGTTTGAAGCGATGATTGATGGTGCACAGATGGTTCCGGCCATTGCTTCGCCCGGACAAGGTATTTCGCTCATTCGCCTCAGTCCAAGTATGGATACATTGTACTACGATGCGGTGATGGACAACATCAATACGAATATCGACTACGCGCATTTGCATGTGGGCAATGCTGGATTTGCGTATGGTGCTTTGCAAGTTGATTTTACGTCAGATATTAACGGACATCGCATCAAAGGCATGAAAACCGGTTCGGGCGTATCGGCCAATACCATCAAGCGTTTGCTCATTAGCAACCTGACATTTATTGTGCATACAGTAGCTTACCCCAATGGCGAAATTCGTGGTGCGGTGATTCGATATGCGCGCGAGGGTTTGACGATGAATTGTACGGGATCGCAAGTGGTTTCGCCAGTTGTTACATCAGCCTATGGTTCGGGTATTGTTTCTGTTGGAAGGGGCGATGACAATATTCATTACATGTGGGTTGTTGGTGGTTTGAGCAGTGTAGCTACGGGTGCGCATTTCAATCACAATATTGCAGGGCAGAATGGTCCAGTAATTTATGATATGAGTACACTTATGAGTGCGCAGAATGGCGATGCGTCTGCTTTTGGCTATTGGAAAAGCACCGATAGCAATCCGTTTTTGGTGAGTCATTCCAAACAATTCCAGACCGATAGTGTGTATCTCGAAATTACGAATGCGCTTTATCCCAATGGCGAATTGCGCGGGCAGGTGGTGAAAGGAACAATTTTTTACGCGCCAACATCAATCGTTGAATCCGCATCAGCACCGTTTAACGTATCTGTTTATCCAGTTCCGGCACAAAACGAATTAACCATTCAGTATGCAACGAATAGCGCTCAAACGGTTCGCATAGAACTGACGGATATGCTGGGCAAAACAATTTTTGTAAGCACTGTCGAACAAGCGTTAGGCATGCAGCAAATGCAAATGGATGTATCGGGATTAAAAGCGGGAATGTATATGGTGCGCATTATTGGCGCAACAAATGCAGAAACAGTAAAACTGATTAAAGAGTAGGATTTGGTTTGAATAAAGTCCGAAACGAAAATCCCCGTCAATTTGTTTTGACGGGGATTTTTTATGGAAAGAAGATTGATACTAGAGAATACCATTCATCATTTTTACCATTTTCTTTGAGAGGAAGAAGAGGCAAACTGCGGCCAATCCCGACATGATTACAAAGAGCATGAAGAAATTGTAGAGGTTAGAGATTTCAAATCCTGCAAAAGAAGGTTTCTTAGGACTAATATTCCAAATAGAAACACCACCTTTTCCCCAAACAGCAATCGATTTTCCGTCAGACGTAAATGTATAATTTACACGACGTTCATCTGTGCGGGCAAGCCATTTGCCATCAATTTTTTTCTGTTCGGCTGCATCATCAGAAATTTCTTTCACCTCACTCAAATGAATAATTTGTTTAAGCTTATACATTGGGATTTGAAATGTATTTGAAGCAAAATTGTTTGTAATTTGCTTGATGTGCATTTCTTTTTCGCCTTTTTCGTTTTTAACAGAATCGGCAACAAAATCCCACGTTGGTTGACCAGCTTTAAGCATCACAACACTATCTTGTCCAGGCTCTCCTGGTTTTACATCAAAACTAGCAGCAAGTGTTGCCGTTGGTTCTTTGAATGTATTAACGATAAAAGCACTATCATTCGCTACGTTCATTTTTTGTTCAGGAACAGAGTCATGCGCAGCAGTAACTAAGTAAGAGAATGATTTAGCAACATATTCTTGTTCCATTTTCACATCTTCAGGGTACAAAGCACTCAGTGTTCCTGCAAATTTGTTAGCAGCAGCAGTTGACAAGAACCAAACACCCATAAGCAAGGACGCAAATTTTATTGGGGCTAACTTGTTTACCATTGACAAGCCAATTGGTGAAAGACAAAGTTCGCCAAAGGTGTGAATGAGGTAAAGTGCCAACAGCCACATCATGTTTGATTTTTCTCCTGGAACAAGGGCTTTCACACCAATGGCAATAACTAAATACCCAAGAGAGAGTAAAGCCAGACCATAAGCTTGTTTGTAAGGAGAAGCGGGTTCACGATTGCGCTTACTGAGTGTTGACCAAAGTGCAGCAAATAGTGGAGCAAAAATTACAATGGCAACAGCATTAACAGATTGAAAAAGGGAAGCTGGGACAAGCCAACCAAACAGATTTCGATTCGTTTGTTCTTCTGCAAAAAATGTAAGCGATGCGCCTGCTTGTTCGAAGGCGGCCCAAAAGAAAATGACAAAGAATGCAGCAATATAGATTACCCAAATACGTTCACGCTCAACTTTAGAAAGCGTTCGGTCTGAAATAATTAATCCCGGAACGGCTAAGGATAACGAGAAAATAAATGAACCAATTAAATCGACATTTAAGACCCAAAAGAAAAGCGCAAAAGAGGCAACTAAGACAGTACCCCAAGTCATAAATTGAACAGGTTCAAATGCTTTTTTAGCTTCTTGCGCTGTATCAACATCTGCAGTTTCACGATTTTTATTTGGTACAGCTCCAATTGGGCCACCTTCTGGCGTAACAAGGAAACGGTCTTTTAACCAAACAAAAATGATAAGACTAGCAACCATACCAATACATGCTGCCAAAAAGCCCCATTTAAAATCTGCTGGATCACCAGTATCGCCTAATGTACCGCAAATAATAGGCGAGAAGAACGCACCTAAATTGATACCCATATAAAAAATGGTAAACGCCGAATCAACACGTTTGTCGCCTTGTGCATAATGTTGGCCAACCATCGTTGAAATATTAGGCTTAAAGAAACCATTCCCTATAATAAGGAAGGTTAATCCACCCAACATAATCATCCGCGCTAGATCCGTATTCTCATAAAATGATCCACTCAGGAACATTAAAAACTGACCAAGAGCCATAACTGCACCACCAAATAAAATGGATTTACGATTGCCCCAGTACCGGTCAGCAACGTAACCGCCTAAAAGTGGTGTTAAATAGACAAGTCCAGTATAGCTACCATAAATATTGGCTGCCGCCGCTTTATCATATAAAAGCGCTTTGGTGAGAAACAGAATAAAGATGGCGCGCATGCCGTAATAGCTAAAGCGCTCCCACATTTCTGTAACAAAAAGAACATACAATCCCCGTGGATGTCCTTTTGGTGTAGTTTCAGTCATAGTATTGACAGTTCGTTTTAAAGTTGAACGACGAAGATAATAAGTTTGTTTAGAAACACACTATTCACAAAAAATTACAAATTGCTTTCAATAAAGCCTGTAATCTTTGTAAAAAGGTGCAAACGCGCATTGCCACCGCGAATGCTATGGTTTTTGTCAGGATACATATAAAAATCGAACTGCTTGTTGTTTTTGACCAAGGCATTCACCAGTTCAATCGAATTTTGAAAATGCACATTATCATCAGCCGTTCCATGCACGAGCAATAATTTCCCTTTCAATTTATCCATGTTGTTTGTCGGCGAAAATGCATCGTAGCCTTTACCGTTGCTTTGTGGCATGCCCATGTAACGTTCGGTATAAATAGAATCGTAATACCGCCAGTTTGAAACAGGAGCCACCGCAATGCCCAATTTAAACACATCGGCACCAACGGCAAGGCATAAACTCGCCATATAACCGCCATAACTCCAACCCTGAATACCAATCCGATCCTTATCCACATACGACTGTGTACCGAGCCACTTCGCTGCATCAATCTGATCCGCGCTCTCCAATTCGCCCATTTTACCATACGTCGATTTCTTAAACGCCGCGCCACGGTATTCTGTACCGCGATTATCAACAGAAACCACCAAATAGCCTTTCTGCGCCATCAGTTGTTGCCAGTAAAAATCACTCGTCTCCCATTGATCCACAACCGTATTGCGTCCTGGGCCGCCGTAAACTACCATCAATACCGGATATTTTTTCGACGCATCAAAATTGGCAGGCTTAATCATCCAACCATGCAAGGTCATTTTCTCGCGATTCTCGAACGTGAAAAATTCTTTTTTCGAGAAACCATATTCCGCCACTTTTTGCGACAAGGCTGTATTGTCTTCCAATTTTTTAATCTCTTTCCCATCCGCACTATTTACCGAAAAATACCAAGGCGTATTCGCCGCAGAGTATTGATTGGTGAAATACTGAAACCCTTTGCTAAAGGTTGGAACGTTGTTGCCTTCACGCGTAGAAATTTTCTTCTTGGTTTTCCCATCTAACGAAACCGAATACACCGCGCGTTTGGTTACATGCTCTTCGTTTGATTGGTAGTACAGTATTTTCTTTTTCTCATCAATTCCATAAAACGCAATCACATCCCAATTGCCTTTTGTGATTTGTGTCATACGTTCACCGTCTGCCGAATAATGATACAAATGTTGGTTGCCATCCTCATCGCTGCTCCAAATAAAACTGCCATCGGCGAGGTACGTCAAATCATCGTTCACTTCAATGTATGTATCGCGTTTTTCGGTAAGCACCACACGCGATTTTCCAGAAGCCGCATCCACATACAGCAATTCTAATTTGTTCTGCAACCGATTCAAACGCGTAACGGTAAGTGTTTTGGGATCATTCGTCCATTTGATGCGTGGAATGTATTGATCTTTTTCGCTGCCCACATCAACCAAGGTTGTTTGTTTGCTTACAACATCGTAAATGCGAATGCTTACAATCGAATTTTCTTCACCTGCTTTGGGGTATTTGTAGCTATACGGTTCTGGATAAAGACCCGTGTTGTACATCGTCATGCCAAATTCTTTGACACGGCTTTCATCAAATTTATAAAAGGCCACACGCTTGCTATCGGGCGACCATTGCAAGCCTTTGGGCAAAGCAAATTCTTCTTCATATACCCAATCTGTTCCACCATTGATGATTTTGTTCCATTCGCCATCTGTAGTAATTTGTGTTTCTACTTTTGAGTCGAGATCGGTTACAAATAAATTGTTGTCGCGCACAAACGCTACTTTTTTACCATCGGGCGAAAACGTGGCGAGGCGTTGCTTTCCACCTTTCGAGAGCGCTGTCATTTTCTTCGTTTTCAGATCGAAGATGTAGCAAACTTCTTTGGTGGAGTAGCGGTAAATATTTTCGGTTTCGGTACTGATGAGGACTTTTTGTTCGTTTGGACTAAATTCAAAATTGTCCATGTCCACGGGTTTTGTTTGGCCTTCGGGAATGAGTTCGTTTGCTGTAAAAAGCACACCCACTTCTTTTCCGGTTTTGTATTCATATTTCAGCAAGGCATCGACCTCGTTCTTTTTCCCCATAGCCATGTAATGCAAGCCGTCATTCATGGAAGCCAATCCGCCAATAAAATTGGGGCGAAAAGTTCCTTTCAGCCACACATCGTCGAGGGTAATTTGTTTTTTCTGAAATTGAGCCGTTGCCGGAATGCTTGCCGTAAGCACAAAAGCGGCGATAATATTGCGCAGGTGTTTCATATCGGTTTGAAAAGGATAATTTTGGCTGAAATTACATAAATCGTCCCGTTTCTGAACATGCTTTTGTTCAACGGCACACAAAACAGATCAAAGGAAAACACGACGGATGAATACGATACTGGAACCTGAACAAATTGTGTATTTGCGCGCGCAGGTAGGCGAGGAGCATTGTTTTACAGATGATGAGCGGCTGACGCAATATGGACAAGATGAAACAGAGGATTTGGTGTATAAACCAACCATCGTTTTGCGTCCGGCCAATGCACAAGAGGTTTCGGCGATTTTAAAATACTGCCAGGCGCATCAGATTCCGGTTACGCCGCGCGGTGCGGGAACGGGCTTGAGCGGGGGCGCATTGCCCGTGTATGGTGGCGTGTGTTTGTCGATGGAACGATTTAATAAAATCATCGAAATCGACGAGCGCAATTTGCAAGCTACCGTTGAGCCGGGGGTGATTAACGAAGTTTTTCAAGAGGCGGTAAAAGAAAAAGGTTTGTTTTATCCGCCCGATCCGGCGAGTAAAGGCAGTTGTTTTTTGGGCGGAAATTTGGCGCATAGTTCAGGCGGCCCCAAAGCGGTGAAATATGGCACGACCCGCGATTATGTGCTGAATATGGAATTGGTTTTGCCTACGGGCGAAATTATTTGGACAGGTGCAAACGTGCTTAAATATTCTACGGGTTACAACCTCACACATTTGTTGATTGGGAGCGAGGGAACGTTGGGAATTATTACCAAAATTGTGTTTCGGTTGATTCCACTTCCAACTTATAACTTAGTGCTGTTGGTGCCATTTTTCTCGGCAGCGCGGGCGTGCGAGGCCGTGAGCGCGGTGTTTCGGGCGGGCATCACCCCTTCGGGCATGGAGTTTATGGAACGCGATGCGATTGATTGGGTCATGAAATTTGAAACCGATCTCAACGTAAGTGTGAAGCCTGAAGTACAAGCGCATTTGTTGATTGAGGTGGACGGCAACGATTTGGATTTGCTCTACAAAGACTGCGAAAAAATTAGCGAAGTGGTGCAGCAATTCGACTGCGACGAAATTTTATTCGCCGATACCGCCGACCAGAAAAATATGTTGTGGAAAATGCGGCGCAAAGTAGCCGAAGCTGTCAAATCGAATAGTGTGTATAAGGAAGAAGATACGGTTGTGCCCCGCGCCGAATTGCCCGCGCTCTTGGAAGGTGTAAAACGCATTGGCAAAAAATATGGTTTTAAATCGGTGTGTTATGGCCATGCCGGCGATGGCAATTTGCACGTCAACATCATCAAAGGCGATTTGCCCGATGCCATTTGGGAAAACGAATTGCCCAAAGGAATCGCCGAAATTTTTGAACTCTGCGTCCAATTAGGCGGCACCATTTCGGGCGAGCATGGCATTGGTTTGGTGCAGCAGCCATACATTGGCATTGCGATTGATGCCAAACGACTGGAATTGATGCGCGGCATTAAAACCCTTTTTGATCCGAATGGAATTTTGAATCCGGGGAAGATTTTTGGTGGGGGGAGGTGAATTATTAATAGTTCCGCAGGATTTCAAATCCTGCGGAGCGAATACTCTAAATAGCCATGAATAAACTAATGATTACAGATCAGCAGATTGTTTACCTTGCTGAAAATGCATTTAGATGGAATTCGTGGACTTTACCGCTAACTGCGATACAATTGATTGGTTTTGTAAATGGTCTGGTTGGCGATGACGATACCGATGTGCTTGTATTTGTTGATGATAAAGCACAATTGTATTGTATCGCAGTTTGTAGCGACCATCATGAATTAGATAACCTCTTGAAAGAACGTTTTCAACTAAACTTACCAGAACAAATTACAGATGCGGACATGGTTTTATTTCCACCTCATTTACAAGGAAGGCCATTATACGACCAAGGATTATTACAAAAGATAAAACGCAAATTGGGATTTCACAAGAACCTTGAAGGTAATTTGAGTCCAGAAATTTTGGCATATCTACTAAGTTTAAATACTAAAGATCAAGCGTATGGGACTTGATTCTGTTGTATTGTTAATGGAATGGGAAGATTTTTTGGAATCGAGATTCCAAATCAGGAAGCGGCTAAGATTGATACGCTTGCTGATGCAATTCAATGCATTTCAAAATTGAGTCAATTTACGCCAACCAATACCGATCTTAAAAAAGAAGTTTGCGAGAAACTAGCAACTGCTTTTCTTTATTTGAATTTTTCTTCGGAATCACTGCTATCCGAAGACCTTATTTTCGCTATACCCGATGAAGAACAAATTGAAAATTGGCAAAAACTAGAAGGTCTTACCCATTTGAAATTACCGCTGCCGCAAAAATCATTTTTTGGAAAATTCATAACAAACAATCAGCACTCAAAAAAGATCACACTTGATCGATATGTGGATATTGTTTGTGCTGTGAACTATAAACTATTATTAGGGAATAGACCTGTTCAGAATGAATACGAAGTATTTGTTGGTTTGGCCGGAATAACCATTGAGAAAATAGGAATTGATCCATTCTCCATTGATTTGAACAAATCATTTGTCAATGACTATGGTCTTGACTAACACGTTTCTCCAACACTGAATTATAGCATAAGTTTATAATAGTTCCGCAGGATTTGAAATCCTGCGGCTTCAAGTAACTATAAATTAAAAAGATAGGAATAGTATAACATTCTATTTTCCGCAGGATTTCAAATCCTGCGGAGCGAAGCATATAAAAATAAAAAGCGGCATTCGTATTTCGGATGCCGCTTTTTATAAATATGCAAAAACTTAGTTCATCAATTTACCTAATGAATTGTTAAACAAATCACTCAATTCGGCCAATGTGCCAAACGATTCTTGGTCAACGACACAGGTATTGCCTTTCACTTCACCAAGCATCATGAAATCAACTTCTTGATTCATGAGGAATTGAATAAACGCATCTTCATCTTTGCGCGATACACTCACCACAACGCGGCTTTGTGCTTCGCCAAACAGAAACGCATCTTTGCGCACATCTTCGCTGCAACTGATGTCGAAACCTAAGCCGCGTGGCATCGCACTTTCGAGAAGTGTAACAAATAACCCACCATCTGCACAATCGTGTGCCGATTGAATCAAACCTGCACGAATTACACCTTTTACGGCTTGTTGAACAGCATATTCTTCGTCCAAATCAAAATGTGGTGCTGGCGTATTTTTGATGCCGTGATACGAATACACATATTCGGAAGAGCCAATATCGTTGCGCGATTCGCCAATCAAATAAATCATATCACCTTCATTTTTGAAATCAAGTGTCATGATGTGTTTCTTGTCCTGAATCAAGCCCAACATACCGATGGTTGGTGTTGGGAAAACAGGTCCTTCGTACGATGATTGGTTGTAGAAACTAACGTTTCCGCCAGTTACGGGTGTTTCAAATTTCAAACACGCTTTGCCCATGCCTTTGATTGCGCCCACAAATTGCCAATACACTTCGGGGTTGTATGGGTTTCCGAAATTCAAGCAATTGGTAACCGCGCTTGGTTCGCCACCGCCGCAAACAATGTTGCGAGCTGCTTCTGAAACTGCAATGGCGCAACCTTGTTCAGGATCGGCATTGACGTAACGCGAATTGCAATCGACCGAAAGGGCAAGTGCTTTGTTTGATCCTTTGATGTTGACAATAGCGGCATCGCTTGGCGCATTGGTACTCATGTTGACGGTTCCAACCATCGAGTCGTATTGGTTGTAAACCCAACGTTTAGAAGCAATGTTGTGATGGCCAGCCAAATGTTTGGCCACATCGGCATAATTTTTAGGTTCGGCTACTTGACTGATGTCGAATTTCTTGGATTCGGCATAATAAGCAGGTTCTTTGTAATCGCGCTTATAAATTGGTGCGCCACCACCCAGTACGAGTGATTCGGCAGGAACATCGGCTACTTTTTCGCCGTGCATGAAATAATTTAGGCGATCGCCGTCAATAACTTCTCCAATTTGCACGCAGTTGAGATCCCATTTCGCAAAAACATCCATCACATCTTGTTCGCGGCCTTTGTGCACAATGACCAACATCCGTTCTTGTGATTCAGACAACAAAATTTCCCAGTCTTTCATATTGGCTTGGCGTGTCGGAACACGATCGAGCCATACATTCATGCCGCTTTTTCCTTTGGCCGACATTTCCGATGTAGAGCAAATGATTCCGGCAGCACCCATATCTTGCATGCCCACAACAGCACCTGTTTTAATGACTTCGAGTGTTGCTTCGAGCAGTAATTTTTCCTGAAACGGATCGCCAACTTGCACCGCTGGAAGATCGTTTGCCGAATCTTCGGTAATGTCTTTCGATGCAAACGCAGCACCGTGAATACCATCTTTGCCGGTTGAAGAACCAACAATGAAAACGGGATTTCCAGCACCATACGAAATGGCCGAAACGGTTTCGCCATTTTTCACAATACCCACAGACATGGCATTGACCAATGGGTTGACGTTGTAGCATTCGTCAAAGAACACTTCGCCACCAACAGTTGGAATACCGAATGCATTGCCATAATCGCCAATGCCTTTCACTACACCACGAACGAGCCATTTTGTTTTTTCCAGTTTCGGATCACCAAAACGGAGGGAATTGAGTTGCGCAATTGGGCGCGCACCCATGGTAAAAATATCGCGGTTGATTCCGCCCACACCAGTCGCCGCACCTTGATACGGTTCAAGCGCAGAAGGGTGGTTATGCGATTCGATTTTAAATGCGCAGCCTAAACCGTCGCCAATATCAACAAGTCCGGCGTTTTCTTCACCTGCTTTGGCAAGCATGTGCGGGCCGTCTTTGGGCAAAGTTTTGAGCCAAGTAATGGAGTTTTTGTAAGAACAGTGCTCCGACCACATCACCGAATAAATACTCAGTTCGGTAAAGTTGGGGGTACGGCCCAATATGGATTTTATTTGCTCAAATTCCTCGGGAAGAAGTCCCAATTCTTTAGCAGTATCAACGGTTACAAGGTTTTCGGCTGTTGCAGACATATAAGATGCGTTTGAAGCCGCAAAAATAAGGTCTTTTTCTCAGCAGATGGGTTTTGTTGATGAAATGTTATTTAGTTTTCTGGGCGTATTGCCGATGTGAGACGCTAGACAAGAGACTTGAGACAAGAAACAGGGGAAATAGGTGTTTCAACCAATCAAGTGCAAGCCCGTTCGGTCTCAAGTCTCTTGTCTAGCGTCTCATGTCTGCGTTGGCAAGCGCGCAGCTAAATCGAAGCGTCGAAAAGCGTACCTTCGCGCCATGTCAAAAGAACGTACACGCATCATTCTCGGATCTGGAAAAGATCAATCGTTAAAACGGTTTCATCCTTGGGTGTTTTCAGGAGCAATCAAAAAAATCAATGGTATTGTCAACGATGGCGATATTGTCGATGTTTATTCCAATAAAGATGAATATCTCGGAACCGGACATTACCAAGATGGTTCCATTGCCGTACGTGTTTTTTCATTTGAGCAAATTGAGCCAGATGCTGCATTTTGGGAATCAAAAATTCAAAAAGCAATTGATTACCGTAGGCAAGTGGGTTTGCTTGGGCAGGCGCATACCAATATCTGCCGGTTGATTTTTGCAGAAGGCGATGGTTTGCCCGGTTTAATTGTCGATTTTTATAACGGAACGGCTGTTTTGCAAGCGCATTCGATTGGTATGTACCGCAACCGCAACGAAATTGCGCAAGCCTTGAAAAAAGTACTGGGCGATGATTTGCAAGCGGTGTACGATAAAAGTAGCGAAGCCTTGCACAAGCAAGAAAATACAGGTGCTGCAAATGGTTTTTTGCTGGGCAATACCGGAAGCGGAACAGAAGCCATAGAAAACAACCACCGCTTTTTGATTGATTGGGAAAACGGCCAAAAAACAGGATTCTTCATCGATCAACGCGATAATCGTGCTTTACTTGCGAAGTATTCCAAAGGCAAAAAAGTATTGAATACGTTTTGTTACACAGGTGGTTTCTCGGTGTATGCCGGAATGGCCGGAGCAACAGAAGTACATAGCGTTGACAGTTCCAAAAAAGCCATTGAACTGACGGATCAAAATATGAATCTAAATGGGTTGACGAATCATGCTTCGTTTGCCATGGATACATTTGAGTTTTTGAAAGATAAAAATGATTTGTACGATGTGATTGTGCTCGATCCACCAGCTTTTGCAAAACATGTAAACGCCCGACACAATGCCGTGATGGGCTACAAGCGATTGAATGCTGAAGCGATTAGCAAAATTCGTCCGGGTGGAATTTTATTTACGTTTTCTTGTTCTCAGGTTGTCGATCGGTATTTGTTTACGGGCGCAGTAACTGCAGCTGCAATCATTGCCGGAAGAAATGTGCGTATTCTGCATCATTTGACACAACCTTCAGATCATCCCATCAATATCTTTCATCCAGAAGGCGAGTATTTGAAGGGATTGGTGGTGTATGTGGAGTAAAGTGTAAAGTTTCAAGTTCCAGGTTTCAGGTTCCAAGTTCCAAGCTCCAGGTTCCAAGTTTCAAATTCCAACTGCTGAATTTCTAAAATAGCTAATTCTCACAACAGCATTGCAGCACCCGTTACCAATAAAATTCCAACCAAATCGACAAAGAATCCGGCGAGGTACATATCGCGGGTGCGGATGCGTTTGCTGCTAAATACAATGGTGTTTGGCGCGGTGGCTACGGGCAACATAAATCCGAGCGAAGACGCAAGCGTTGCGGGCAAATACAAACTCAACGGGTGCATACCCAAAGCGCGGTGCATGGGCGAAAGAATTTGCAAGACAAGTTGAATACACGTAACGTTCGATGCAAATTCACTAATCAAGGTGATGATTACGGCCAAACACAAAATCAAAAGCGGGTAGGGAAGTCCTTCGAGTGCCGTCATATTTCCTTCGAGCCATTCTTTCAATCCCGATTCTTTAAACCCCGCCGAAAGTGCAAAACCACTTCCAAAAACAAGAATAATATCGAGCGGTAATTTCTCCGCGTCTTTCCACGTGATGAGGGTTGATTTTTCTTTGCGCGCTGGCCATAAAAACAACATCAAAGCCGCTAAAATAGCAGGTAAGCAATCTTGAATCCAAAGTGCTTTTTGCGTGAATAAATTTTCCCAACCGTGCATTTTAAAACCACCAAAATCAATCGTCGATCGCGTAAACCAAAGCACAACCGTCATGAGAAAAATGCCGAAAACAACTTTTTCTTCGTAACCCATTTTGCCCAGTAAACGATACGAATCATTGAAATACGTTTTGTCGATGGTGATGTTGATTTTTTTGGACACAAAAAACGCGCGTAAAATAAACCACGTAGCAATCAATAAAAGCATGGAAACAGGCAAACCAAATTTCATCCACGTCAGAAAATTAATATCTGTCGCCATCGGATATTCTTTGGTATAATGCGCCAAAAAAATCATGTTGGTAGGCGTTCCTACCAATGTGGCCATACCACCAATACTTGCTGAATATGCTAATCCAATCAATAAACCCGTTGCAAATTTGCGGCGCAGTTTTTCGTCGCTCACGTGTTCTTCAATTTGATGAATGATGGCAAACACCGCTGTAATCAACATCATCACGGTTGCCGTATTGGAAACCCACATCGAAATAAAATAGGCGGTTAGCATTACGCCCAATAAAATACGATCGGGTTTGGTGCCAACGGCCATGAGAATTTTTAAGGCAATGCGTTTGTGCAAATTCCAACGTTCAAATGCAAACGCAATGAGAAAACCGCCAATAAACAGAAAAATAATATCGTCCATATAACTCTGCGCAACAGTTTTCGCAGAGGCAATGCCCAACAAGGGTAAAAGCAAAATAGGAAGTAAGGCTGTAACAGCCATGTGTACCGCTTCGCTCATCCACCACCAAGCCATCCACACCGTAACCGCCGCCATAGCCGTAACCTGTGGCTTCCCAGGAGCCAAATCGGCAAAGAGCCAGACTGTTAATCCCAATAAAGGGCCAATAAAAAGGTGAATGTTGATGCGTTTCATCTATTTTTGCCAAAATTTATTTCAGACATGAACAAACATAAGAAACTTGCGCTTGCTTTATTGCCGCTTTTGATTTTTGCTTCCTGCAGTTTATTCAGAGGCAAGAAAACAAAAGAAGTCGTAATCGATTATGCCGGTCAAGGCTATGTCCAAGCCGAAGTGCGCGACTACGATTTAGATGGCTGTCGCTACATGCTTTATTTGGATGCAAACCGCAAACTAGAACCGGATTATTTGCCAACAGAATTTCAGCAAGATAGTGTTCCTGTGTGGATAAAATACGAAGTCGAAAACCGCATGAGTGTTTGTATGGCTGGCGAGACCGTAAAATTGCTCGATATTAAAAAGCGGTAAGTCAATACGCGACGGATATGAAAGACGCTAAAGCGCTTCGCATTGTGTTTATGGGAACACCAGGTTTCGCTGTTGCATCGCTAGATGCGCTGGTGAAAAATGGTTTTAATGTTGTTGCGGTTATTACCGCTCCCGATAAACCCGCGGGGCGCGGTCAACAAGTGCAACAGAGCGAAGTGAAACATTATGCCGTTGCACACAACTTGCTTGTACTTCAACCGGAGAAATTAAAAGCAGCATCGTTTATTGACGAATTACGAGCGCTACAAGCCGATTTACAAATTGTGGTTGCTTTTCGGATGTTGCCCGAAGTGGTGTGGAATATGCCGCCTTTGGGCACATTCAATTTGCATGCTTCGCTTTTGCCGCGCTATCGTGGTGCAGCGCCGATTAATTGGGCGGTGATCAACGGCGATCAGAAAACAGGGGTAACGACGTTTTTTCTGCAACACGAAATTGATACGGGGAATATTGCGTTTCGCGAAGAGGTGCCGATTGGCGAAAACGATACTGCTGGAATGGTGCATGATCGGTTGATGGGTGTTGGTGCTTCTTTGGTATTGAAAACAGTTGAAGCGGTTGCGGCTGGAACTTGTCCGAAAATTCCGCAAGAAGAAATTATGTTGGCCGATGATTTGACCCATCATGCGCCTAAAATTTTTAGAGAGACGTGTCGGATTGATTGGTCGCAATCGGGAGCTGCAATTCACAATTTGGTGCGTGGCATGAGTCCTTATCCTGCGGCTTGGACGGAATGGCATACAACGAGTGGGAATGCGGTGGTGTGGAAAATTTTCAAGACACGATTTGAGTTGGGTACACATACGGAAGCGTTGGGTACATTGATGGCGGGCTTGCGTGTAGCGGTGCGCGATGGATGGATTGTGATAGAGGAATTGCAAGCGGCGGGGAAGAAGCGGATGGGTGCAGCGGACTATTTGCGGGGAGCGCGGGTGGGCGCGGGCGAGCGTCTGAACTAAGGTTGTAACACCTGATTTTACGCTAGTTTATTGGTTTCTTGCTGAAGCCTCTGGTATATGGCTTTTCAGATACCTATATATATGAATGTATTTCATAGCGGATGATACAGACTAAGTAGTACTTCAAAGCCTTACCTATTGGGCGAATCAGCCTCAGTTATTAACAAACAGGCCCATTTTTCAACAAAAATGCTCTTTTATCGCTTCTAGCCCTTGACTGGTAAGGAACAGCGATTACATTTGCTTCGTTCAGTTAAAACAAACAAACACTTAACAAAAAAAATCATGAACAAAGCAGAACTCATCGAAGCAATCGCTAATGATGCGAAAATCACTAAAGCTGATGCTGGTCGCGCACTCGATGCAACCATCAACAGTATCTCTAAAGGATTGAAAAAAGGTGATCGCATCACACTCGTTGGTTTCGGAACATTCTCTGTAAGCAAGCGTGCTGCGCGTGCTGGCCGTAACCCACAAACAGGCAAAACCATCCAAATCAAAGCGAAAAAAGTAGCTAAGTTTAAGGCTGGTGCTGACCTTGCGAAAATTGTAAACAAGTAATCTTGTTTTACCTTTAAAAACCTGTCCGATCATTTTGTTCTGGCAGGTTTTTATTTTTAAATCAAATCAGTCAAGACCTTTGTTTATTGCCAATAAGGACTTATGCACAATGGTGTTTTAAATTGTTGAAAAAATATCTTTAAAAAAAGTGCTAATTTCTTGCATAGCTTGCAATAACAGATAGTTTTGCTGCCACAATTCACACAAACAAAAAAACAAAAAAACATGAACAAAGCTGAACTTATCGAAGCAATCGCTGCAGAATCAAAATTGACCAAAGCTGATGCTGGTCGCGCTCTTGACGCAACAATCACCGCTGTTTCTAAAGCATTGAAAAAAGGTGACCGTGTTGCTCTCGTTGGCTTCGGAACTTTTTCTATAAGCAAACGCGCTGCACGTACAGGTCGCAATCCACAAACTGGCAAAGCAATCAAAATTGCTGCTAAAAAAGTTGCTAAGTTTAAAGCTGGAGCTGATCTTGCTAAAACTGTCAACAAGTAATTGATTGACCTCTCTTAAAAAATTCCTCTTCGGTTTCCGAAGAGGAATTTTTTTTTAGACTAATTTGAATGTTTGAAACGACATCACATTATACTCGTCTAAAAAAACATCCTATGCAAACTATTCTCGGATCAGGCGGTGCCATTGGTACAGAACTCGCTCGCGCACTTGCCAACTACACCACTCATGTTCGACTTGTTAGTCGTAATCCCAAAAAAGTTACTGGAAACGAAGAACTTTTTCCTGCCGATCTCAATAGCGCAACCGATATAGACCGCGCTGTTCAAGGATCAGAAGTGGTTTATATCACTATTGGATTCGATTATTTCACAAAAGTATGGCAAGAAAAATGGCCATCATTTATGCGCGCTACACTTGATGCTTGTGCCAAACATGGTGCAAAACTTGTTTTCTTCGACAATGTGTATATGTATGCCGATAGCGAAATTCCGAACATGACCGAAAATTCGCGCATTGCACCATCCAGTAAAAAAGGCCTCGTTCGGAAAGAAATCGCCGATCTTTTAGTAGATGCTGTTGAAACAAAAAAAATTCAAGCACTCATTGCCCGCGCTCCCGATTTTTATGGCGTTGGTGTTGAAAAAAGTGTTGTTCTTGAAACCGTTCTGAAAAACATCCAGAAAGGAAAAAAAGCACAGTGGCCTGGAAAAATAAATTTTAAACATAGTTTTATTTGGACACCCGATGCCGCAAAAGGCACAGCTTTGCTCGGAAATACACCCGATGCATTCAATCAAGTTTGGCATCTGCCTACCGATAAAAATGCCCTGACGGGTGAAGCCTTTGTTGCAGCATTTACAACCGCAATGCAAGCCAAACCCGGTGTTTCCGCTTTACCCAAATGGCTTGTTGGTGTTCTTGGCTTATTCATTCCATTCATGAAAGAATTTCACGAAATGATGTACCAATACGACCGCGATTATGTTTTCGATAGCTCGAAATTTCAAAAAAGATTTCCTGATTTTCGCATCACAACCTACCAAGAAGGAATTGCGCAGATTGCAAAAGCAGTCTAAAAATAAAGCGTAGGCGCACGTTCGCGCAAATTGTAATTGCTCGCCATCACTTCGCCATACGCTCCCGTGGAACGGATTGCAATTAAATCGCCGCGTTTGGTTTCGGGTAAGTCAACGGCTTTGCCAAAACAATCAGACGATTCGCAAACCGGACCAACAACATCGTAACGTTGTGTGGCTGTTTTTCCGATTGCCGAAAGATTTTCAATTTTATGGTATGCTTGGTACAATGCCGGACGAATCAATTCCGTCATACCTGCATCTAAAATGGCAAATTGCGTTTGTACCCCTTGCTTGATATACGTTACCCGCGAAAGCAAAGCACCACATTGTGCAACCAAGGAACGACCCAATTCAAAATGGACTTCCTGATTGGGACGAACATGCAAATGCTGTGAGAAAATATCGAAATACTGTTCTAGATTCGGAAACGCGTCGCGATCTGGCTCGTGGTAATTCACACCGAGACCACCACCCACATTAATTACCTTCAACGCAATTCGGCGCGAAGCAAACCATTCTTGCAGTTCATTTACACGCATACACAGGGTCCGAAAAACTTCCATGTCGGTAATCTGTGAACCAATATGAACGTGCATGCCAAGCAATTCTAAATTTGGATGCGCCAAAACAAAATCAACTACGCTACTCAATTCGTGCATCCCAATTCCAAATTTATTTTCTTCCAACCCCGTTGTAATGTAATGGTGTGTATTGGCTTTTACATTTGGATTTAAACGCAACGCAATACGCGCAACACGATTTGTTTGGGCAGCGAGTTCGGCAATTACTTGTAATTCAGGCATCGACTCCGCATTGAAACAAAAAATATCGTGCTGCAACGCCAATTGAATTTCAGCATCCGTTTTTCCGACACCCGCAAACGCAACCTGATTGGGGCGAAACCCATTGTCGATAGCGCATTTCACCTCTTGTCCACTCACACAATCAGCACCCAATCCTGCTTCGCGCACGATTTCTAAGATACGTTTATCCGTATTGGCTTTGAACGCATAATGCACATGAAAATTCCGTGGACTCACAGCCGCTTGCAAACGGTTCAATGTTTCGCCTAAAATGTTTAAATCATAAACATAACATGGCGTAGCAACTTCATGAAGCGAAGCCATGCGTTCGGGCGAAAAAAAAGAAGTTGTCGCAACGTTCATAAGCACGATTAGTTTTTTGTTGCGACAAGCCGCACATACAACGCTTCGTAAACAGGCAAAATTTCTTTAATGTCGAATTTCTTGGCTTGCTCTAATGCATTTGTTCTAAATTTTTGCAACGAAGCATCATCGCTCAAAATGGTCATGGCATTTTTGGCCATATCATCCACATCGCCAACATCGCTCATGAAACCAGAATAACCATGAATGTTTACTTCTGGTAAACCACCGGTGTTCGTTGATATAACAGGCATGCCCGAAGCCATCGCTTCTAAGGCCGAAAGACCAAAACTCTCTGTTTGCGAAGGCAATAAAAACAAATCGCCAACACATAAAATATCAGCCGGATTTAAGACTTTGCCCAACGTGTGAATTTCATTGCAGGTATCTAATTCACGGCAAAGACGTTCAATGTTTGTTCGTTCGGGACCATCGCCAACCAAGATCAATCTGGCCGGAATCTGTTTCCGAACACGATCAAAGACATGCAAGACATCTTCTACACGTTTTACTTTTCGGTAGTTCGATACATGAATCAAAATACGTTCGCCATTGGGTGCAAAAATGCTTCGTTGGCAATCGCCTTTGGGTTTTCCGTAATCTTCTAAGCAAATAAAATTGGGAATGACTTCGATGTCTTTGGTAACCTTAAAAAATTCGAGCGTGTCTTTTTTCAAACTTTCAGAAACTGCCGTAACCGCATCGGAATTGTTGATGGCAAATGTAATGACAGGTTCAAATGAAGCATCGCGTCCGACAAGCGTAATGTCTGTTCCGTGCAAGGTTGTAATAAACGGAATGTTGATGCCTTGCGAACGTAAAATTTGTTGCGCCATCCAAGCCGCCGAAGCATGTGGAATGGCATAATGCACATGCAATAAATCCAGTTTTTCATTTTTAACCACATCGACCAAGCGGCTACTCAAAACCAATTCATACGGCTGAAAATCGAAGAGCGGATAATCGCTCACCACGACTTCGTGGTAAAAGATATTGGCCGCAAACCGATCGAGACGAAACGGCTGGCTGTAGGTGATGAAATGAATTTCGTGTCCTTTTGCAGCAAGTGCTTTTCCAAGCTCGGTAGCCACAACACCCGATCCACCAAATGTGGGATAGCAAACAATTCCAATACGCATGTGTCAAAGGTAGCAGTTTTGTTTTTGGGAAAGTAGGCTTAAAATTAGAAGTGTTTTTTACTTTTTGGTAGTTAAATAAATGCTCCGCAGGATTTGGAATCCTGCGGAAAAAGTTACAATTAATGCGGTGAATTTTAATATGAGTATATGCCGCAGGATTTTAAATCCTGCGGAGCGTGGTTAGTAGTAGAAGTATGGCGAAGTAAATTTTAAATCCTACGGAGTGCAAAAAGAAAACACATCACGAACCACGGTAGCGCGATTGCCAAGCCACATCTTGCATATCGTGTAGCAAGCGGAAGGCATTGTCGCCATAAATTAAATCGATGATAAATACAGCGCCGTAGGGACGAAGCATTTGCAACTGACCTTCGGAAGGTGCGTTTGGATTTCTGGCCCAACCCGCATTGACTTTTGGTGCGGTAGGATCTACAATGCTTACTTTATTGCCTTCAACGGCAAACGGATATTCGCCATAACGCAATTTCCACAATTCATCAACGATGGAGCATTGCCAACTGGCTTTGTACAGCATGTGATTGATCACGGTATCGCGGCCAAAACTACAATCGGTAATTTCGTTTTTGATGAATAAATTTTCGCCTTTGAGGTTGGCGGTGCTACTTTGCGCTCCGGTGGCGATGCGTAAAAATTCATCGCGTGAAATGTTTTGCACCACGGGTGCCATGCTTTTGTTATCGTAAATACGAACGATTTTGAACGAAACAGGCGTACTGTTTGCGCCTGGCATGAGCGAAAAGCCCAAATGGTCGGTAAACGCATAATCCGATTTGGACTGCTGAAGCGCACCCATACTCACCAAAATGAGCAGGGAAATACGAAAAACTTCAATTATGCGTTTGATAGGCATTGTAACTGCTTTGTAACGTATTATGACGCAGAAAGTTGCAAACTACACACCAAAATCGTGCTAAACTTGCAGAAATGTGTAATTTTACAAACCTACAAAAAACCTAAAAAGCCCAATCTATGGATGTTGCATTCGAAATCGCCAAAATTTTATTGCCCTGTTTGGTTGTCTTCGCAACCTGTTTTTTTACCGTAAAACATTTTCTCGACACCGAAACCAAGCGTCGGTTGGCCGAAATTCGACTCGCCAATCAAAACGTGGTTACGCCGATGCGTTTGCAAGCGTATGAACGTGTCGCGATTTTGCTCGAACGCATCAATCCAAACCACCTCGTTACACGCGTACACAAACAAGGCATGAGCGCGCGCCTCTTGCAAACCGAACTTACCAAAGCCATTCGTACCGAATACGAACACAACCTCTCGCAGCAAATTTATATGTCTAACCATGCTTGGGAAATGGTGAAAACATCGAAAGAAGAAATTGCAAAACTCATCAATGTTGCGGCTTCAAAATTGCCCGATACGGCTACTGGAATTGAACTGAGCCAGATGATTCTGCAAGTAACACAGCAAATTGATAAAATGCCTACACAAGTAGCGCTCGAATATATCAAACGCGAAGTAGGCCAAGTATTCTAAAAATCAGTTGCGAAAATATTACTAGTCAAATTTCGCCCCGTCAATCTGCCCAAAGCCGAACGGGGCGATTTTTTTAAACTACCGCATGAAAAAAACGACTACCGAAGAAACCGAACGCCAAGAAAAATTTCTCACCGATTCGGGCATTGAAATACAACGTACTTACGAGAAACGCGATATTGCCGAAGAAAAACCAGGCGAATATCCATTTACCCGTGGTGTTCAACCCACCATGTACCGCGGAAAATTGTGGACGATGCGGCAGTACGCCGGATTTTCTACCGCCGAAGAATCGAACAAACGTTACCATTATTTATTGAACAATGGCACAACGGGTTTGTCTGTGGCGTTTGATTTGCCTACACAAATTGGGTATGATTCTGATCATGCGTTCGCTGAAGGTGAAGTCGGGAAGTCGGGTGTGGCCATTGACTCCTTGCGCGATATTGAAATTTTGTTTGATGGCATCAGTCTGGAAAATGTAACCACTTCCATGACGATCAATTCTACTTCGGCCATCTTACTGTCGATGTATGTGGCCTTGGCCAAAAAGCAAGGTGCCGATCTGAAAAAAATTTCGGGCACGATTCAAAACGATATTCTGAAAGAATACGCCGCGCGTGGCACCTACATTTATCCACCCAAACCGTCGATGCGCATCATCACCGATATTTTTGCGTATTGCAGTACCGATGTGCCGAAATGGAATACGATTTCTATTTCTGGTTATCACATTCGCGAAGCGGGATCTACCGCTGTTCAGGAATTGGCTTTTACGCTGGCCAATGGAAAAGCGTATTTGAAAGCAGCTATTGAAAAAGGATTAGACATTGATGTGTTTGCACGTCGCTTGTCGTTTTTCTTCAATGCACACAATAATTTCTTTGAAGAGATTGCGAAATTCCGCGCTGCGCGGCGCATGTGGGCAACCATTGTGAAAGAGCTTGGCGCAAAAGATAGTCGTTCCATGATGTTGCGTTTTCACACACAAACAGGCGGTTCGACGTTAACGGCGCAACAACCACAAAACAATATTGTACGCGTTACTTTGCAAGCGATGGCGGCTGTGATGGGCGGAACACAAAGTTTGCATACCAATGGTTTTGACGAAGCCTTGGCCTTGCCCACCGAAGAAGCGGCGCGTATAGCTTTGCGCACACAACAAATCATCGGTTACGAAAGTGGCGCTGCCGATACGGTTGATCCGATGGCCGGAAGCTGGATGGTTGAAAGTTTGACGGATGAAATTGAAGCAAAAGCATGGGAATACATTCGCCGCATTGATGCGATGGGCGGTTCTGTTGCAGCCATTGAACAAGGCTATATGCAAGATGAAATTGCGGCATCGTCTTATGCTTATCAGCGCGCTATTGAACGCAACGAAAAAATTATTGTGGGTGTCAATAAATTCAACGTCGAAGAAAAACCGATGGATAATTTATTTACCGTTGATGATAGTATTCGCGCCATGCAGATGGAAAAAATCCGTCAAGTGAAAGCAGAACGCGATCAAGCTCAAGTAACACAAGCCTTGCAAGCGATTGATGCTGCTGCACGTTCGGAAGAAAATTTGATGCCCCGTATTTTGACAGCCGTAGAAGCATACGCAACGCTTGGCGAAATTGCTGATGTGTTGCGTAACGTTTATGGCGAATACAAAGGCAACTAATTACGAATTCAAAAAAATAACACCGCGCAAATTCTTTTTTATGATTTCTGCAAATGATCCATCTCGTCGCTCTTGGGTAACCATTCCTGCCAACAGCGATTTTACCATTCAAAATTTACCCTTCGGGATTTTCAAAACGGCACAGCTTACGCCCCGCGCAGGTATTGCCATTGGCGAACACATTCTCGATTTAGCCGCCGCCGCCGAATTGGGTTATTTCAATGATCTAAATTTTGATCTTGCTGTTTTTCGCGCAACTACGCTGAATGATTTTATTGCACTCGGTCGTCCGGTTTGGCGCGCTGTGCGCGATCGTGTGGCCTCGTTACTCGATGCACAACATACGACCTTGCAAAACGATGCTGCTGCACAAGCGCGTTGCTTGATTTTGCAAAGCGCGGCAACAATGCTCTTACCAATTCAGATTGGTGATTACACGGATTTTTATTCGAGCATTGACCATGCCACGAATATGGGCAAAATGCTGCGCGATCCGGCCAATGCGTTGTTGCCAAACTGGAAACACATTCCGGTGGGCTATCATGGCCGCGCTTCTTCTGTTGTGGTTTCAGGCAATCAGTTTCGCCGTCCCAAAGGGCAACAAAAACCTGCTGATGCCGAAGTACCCGTTTTGGGTCCAACCAAATTGCTCGATTTTGAATTGGAAACCGCATTTGTGATTGGCAGATCCACACAACTCGGCGAAACCGTTTCTACCGCACAAGCCGAAGAACATATTTTTGGCATGTTGTTGTTTAACGATTGGAGCGCGCGCGATGTGCAGGGTTGGGAATACATTCCACTCGGACCATTTTTATCGAAAAATTTCTGTTCTGTTGTATCGCCTTGGATTGTTACGCTTGATGCGCTGGAGCCTTTTCGAGTGGCGGGTTATACGCAAGAACCCAAAGTCTTGCCGTATCTCGAATACACCGGAAATTGCAACATCGACATTCATTTAGAAGTTGCCATTCGTCCCGAAGCTGCATCCGAAACGGTTGTTTGCCGCTCGAATTATAAATACATGTATTGGACGATGGAACAGCAACTGGCGCATCATACGTGCAATGGCTGCAATATTAATGTGGGCGATTTGATGGCCTCAGGAACAATCTCGGGGCCAGACGAAGGTTCGTTTGGTTCGATGATGGAAATTACATGGCGTGGTACAAAGCCTGTAACCATGAGCGATGGCAGCGAACGTAAATTCATCAACGATGGCGATACGGTTATTGTGCGTGGATATGCCGAAAAAAATGGTGTGCGCGTTGGCTTTGGCGAATGTGCTTCAAAAGTTTTACCTGCTTCATAAATTCAATTCATGAACCGATTTTTATTCGTTGCTTGTGTTGCGCTTGCCGCTTGTTCTTCGCCTGAGGAAAAAAGATCTGCAGCAAATGATTCGACACAAAAAAGTGCTGAGCCTGAAAAATTAGTTGTCGAAACCGATAGTGGCCGTATTGAATATACCATGGCCAATGGGCAGCGCGATGGTTGGGCTGTGCTGTATTCCAAAGACGGAAAAATAAAATCTGTCGCCATGTTTGATAACGATGTGCAGTCGGGCGTTTTGAAACGGTACGACGAACAAGGCAAACTCATTGAAGCAAAGCATTATTCCAACGGAAAAGCCTTGTTCGATTTAGAACTTGCCGATTTTGATTTAACAACATTTCAAGATTCTGCCATTGGTTTAAGCATCATGATTCCGAAAGGTTGGACCATGTTGCCTTCTCCCAATCCGAAGTTGATGGCCTCGTTTCAAAAACCTATCGATTCGACAGCAGTTGCTTTGCGTCCGAATATCAATATCGTTACGGCAAAATTGAAAAAAGGAGAGACGCTTGATGTACTCGCTAATATGTCGTTTGATATGATGGAGAAGGAGCTAGGCCCTGTCAACAAAGTATTTGAAGAACGCCTTCGCATAGATGGTTGCGATGCTTTTAAGCGTTACGGCATGTATAAGACAGATGCTTGCTTAGTCGGATTTTTAGATGCGATCATTGTTTCGGGCGACAATGTTTGGTTTGTCAGTTGTGCCGCACAAAACAACCAGAACTCCGAATTTTTAAAATATCAAGCGGTGTTTGATGAAATTATTTCGAGTTTTAAACGCACGGAGCATTGATAGATAATCAATAATTAAACAAAAAGGTGCGACTCAATCGCACCTTTTTGTTTAGAAAAATTTAAAGAGGCGTTAAGCCCATAAATCTATTTCACTTCATTTCCATTGGCATCAAAAAGCAAATCAGTTTCTTTACGACCAACTTTAATTTCGGCTTCGTAAACCACTGAATTATCGGCGCGTTGAATTTTTGCCGCTTCCTTGATTTTTGCTTCAGGATGCGTTTTCTTTAACTGCGCTAAAACTGCTTGCGGAAGTTCGGCCACCTGAATTTCGGTCTCGGTTTCTTGCCATGTCCCATCGGCTTTATAAACGGCAGAAAGCTCTTTGCCATCAAGCAAAAACTCAGCTTCAAAAAGTTCGGATGTTTCTTTTTCCCATTTTACTTTTTTAGCTGTTGGAAATTGTTTGGCAAAAGCTGTTTCAACCACATCGGGCACTTCGATTGCATGTATTGTTGCTGCTGACAAAAGCATACAGGCAACTAAGAAAAAGATATTTTTCATGTTCTGTTTTTTTAGAGCCTGTTTAAAATTTGTTTTTGAGAATTGTTATGATGCATTTTTGTGCCAGACGAGGCGCGTTTTGCAGGCCATAGCAGTGCGACTACGGTCAAAAAACGCAACGAAGTATGGTGCAAAAAGGCGCATAACAAACTCAAAGGATGAAATTTAAACAGGCTCTTAGTTATTTTTTAGAAATACGATTACGACAACTCGGTTGACAAAATCGGAGGACGAAAAACAGTTGCTGAAAAATTGAAACTGTACAAATTTTCAGATTGTACAGTATGTGTTTTATGGATGCAAGAAGGTGCTATTTTCAAATTTATAAAATCAGCAAGAGGTATGGCAAGCGAGGAATTTGTTTTATGCTGAAACGGTTTGTGCGGTTTTTGGTCGTCGTCATTGGTGTGTTTATCAAAAATACCATCTATGTTCATGAGGTGGTCTGTGATAAAATCCAACGCATTCATGTCTTGATCTTCGGTACTTTGACAAGTCTTGTAGTGTTTGTGCAATTCCGATAGCAACGAAAAATCAGCATGAGGCAACAAAATTGTGCCTAACACATAATAGCAAAGTAGAAAAATTAGACTTATTTGTTTCATCTCGGATGCAAGACCATAACGCAATAACCCATGAAAGATACAAAAACAATTAACTCAACCATTCGTACCAACAGGTCGTTTCGTCGCGCACAAAATTTTCGTTTTCGTAAAGTTTTTGGGCTGTTGTATTGTTGAGTGCTGTTTGCAGCAATAAACCTTTTGCTTTTGTTTGTACCGCGAATGCTTTTGCTTTACGAATCAATTCGCGTCCTAAGCCTTCGCCACGATGATCGGCGGCCACAAATAAATCATTCAACAACCAATGCTTTTGTGTGCCTACCGAAGTGAAAATAGGAAAGAGGTGAACAAAGCCACAACCCTTTCCGGCACGATCAATGGCCATAAAAAAAACAGTATCGTTTTCTGTCAATCGTTCTTGTACGAAATTTCGCGCCCGTTCAATATCAGAAGCTTGTTCATAAAAAACACGATACCCATCAAAAAGCAAACTCAATTCTTCGAGATGTGCTAAGGTCGCTTGACGGAATTGACACGGAGGAATCATGTTGCTGTTCGGCTATTCCATGCTGCTAAATTGCGATTCATTTGTGCGATGTGTACCGGAATATGATCGGCATAGATTTGTAACCATTCATCCATTGTTATTTCACCGATTTCGCTATGCACCACTTTGTTTTTCCAGATATGTGGTGGTTGACGACGAATTAAGCGTACAGTAGCCGAACGCAACAAGCGAAACAAATCGATCATTTCGTAAACGGGTTGGTTGTGATAAACTAAATCATTGGCCCAAGCATCTTGATCGTAGCCCAAAACAGCAGAACCATTTTCAGCAATAAACCGACGGCAACGGATATAACTATTTACTTCGCTATCGGTAATGTGAATCAGAATTTCGTGAATGCTCCATTTATCGGGCGCAGGTTTCCACATCCACATTTCGCGCGGATAGTTTTGTAAGGCTTCGGTCAAAAGCATATACGCATCTTCGTACCGATTGATTTCAGCGATACGATCGTCGTAAGTCAATTCTTTTTTCATTAGTGTCGGATAATTACTTGTGTATCGCCAATCAATTTTCCAGCACGTGTAGCCCGAATCTGATACATACCCGCATTCCAGCGCGCAGCCTGCATATAGACACGATCAGTTGTCGCCGTTTCGCTATGCATCAAACGTCCTTCGAGGTCATATACTTCGAGCAAAACAGGACCCGCACCTGGATCTGACGACCACTCTAAGGTAATTTGTTCACCAGCTGGATTGGGATAAGCAAGCAACGTTGGTGCTTCGTCTGCAATTTCGTTCACGCTAATCAAAACGGTAGAAATACCATTTGCAAAACAGTATTGACCAAGATAAAGCGTATCAATATTAACATAACCGTATTTCGAGGTCGCTTGTTGTCCGATGATTGATTTGGTGTAGTGCGGATATTCTGTCCAATCATCTGCCGGACTGCGGCGGTACAGCAAAATAATGCTGTCGCCATTCGGAATGGTTAAATCATTGTCTAAATGATTTCCGCCACCCGATGTTGTTGTTGTACGACCATCATAATAAAAACGTGCGGTTGCATGAAAACCTGGCGTAAGCATGCCGTCCACATTCCAATACCGTTTTGAAGAAATGCGAAAATTGCTCGTGTTGTTTTGAATCGGATCGGGTGCTACATAATTGTGTTCTACACGAATCAAGGTAGAATCGGTGATTGTAGAAACCGTCATGTTCATACGCGCTGTAATGAAATTATGAGCACCTGTTGTGGCAACCGTTTGTGTTTGGGCTGTCAGCGCATCGCTAATCAATTCGTCAAAATCCATAGCCGTATAAACAGGGGTAAAGGGAAGTGTAAACTGAAAACTCATGTTCTGCCCAGACATTTGCATCGTGCGTACTTCGCGGTTTCCATTGGCATCGAAAAAAGAAACTTGCAAGGGCACGTTGGTATAAAGTGCAGGCGCACCAAATAATCTTTGCCGCACATGAACTGTTACATCGGTGTTTGGTCCGTTTGGCGTAGAAAGCACAGAATCAATGGAGAAATGTGGCCAGCCTGGATTGAAAACCCAGTCGTTGAAAAAATCGTTGAGGTTGGTTAAGCCTGTTGCCGCAATGAGGTTGTCGCGAAAATCGGCACTGCTTACGTCTTTCAAATGACTCTGAACGAGGTGATATTTCAGACCAAGGAAAAACAACGAATCGCCCATATAGCCGCGTAAACTATGCGCAACATCAGCACCTTTATTGTAAACGTGATCGCCATACGTGTATTGGTGTGGTAAGCCAGAAACGGCACGGAATCCGCCTTCGCGCAAGTGGCAGTAATGCACCATATCGTCGTGGTTGGCGGTAACGCTGGTTAAGTAAGCGGCACGGCCATACATCCATTCGGTAAAAATAAATGACGAGTACGAAGCCCAACCTTCGTTGAGCCACATGTCTTCTGCCGTGCGGCAGGTTGCTAAATCGCCCCACCAGTGGTGTGCAAATTCATGCGCCATGAGCGATGCTTCGTAAGTCAAGGTGCCGTTTGCAGCCGCGCGCGGGTAGGCAATGTTTGTGGCGTGTTCCATAGCCCCATTGCTGAATGGAACAAGGCAATAACCAATGCGGTTCCATTGGTATGGGCCGTACCGATTTTCAAATGCATTCAAACAATTGCTCAGGTTGATGAACGAGTTTTTAAGATTCGTTGTATCAGCAGGCAAGGCTGTTAACACCACCGGAATTGGCCCATTGATGCCGTTGTAAATAAAATTGACGTGTGTGTATGCCGCAACAGCAACAGAAGCAAGATATGTTGGAATGGTGGTGGGCATTTCCCAAGTACGCCAACGGATCGACGTATTCGCATCGGTTGTATCAGTCGTTAACATGGCATTGCAGTAGGCCACTTTTCCACCGTTTGTACCAATGATGAACGTATAAGTAGAACGCTCAACAGAATTATCGAAGCACGGAAACCAAACGCGACCATACACATGCGGATCGGCAGCAAAGCCAACCCCCAAATTG
>JAAFIA010000056.1 GCA_013298545.1 Bacteroidota bacterium
ACCGGTATAAAGTTCCAATCGGCTTGTGTCTTGAGTCGGTTTTTGCGGCAAATGAATGCGTAGGTGCTTGTTTGGGATTAAACTAAGTTGGTGTTCGGCACACCAAACTTCGATGTAAATTGCGCCACCAGTTTCCAAGAAACCAGTTTCGGTAATGGTTGTCAAATACGATTCGATAAGGCGCGATTGGGTATAAACTTCTTGTAGTCGGAGTACGAGGTGTTGACAGGTATGCGATTCGTCGCTATACATATATTGAAATGAATTGGCCGGAATATCGATTTGCGTTCCTTGAGCACCAAGTAGGAGTTGGTCTTTCGTGCCATCAAACACAAAAACTTCTGTTGGTACGCCAAAGCTGGCTGAATTTTCGATTTTGCCTCGAATGGGTAATTCGTTCTCGGCGACGGCCAAAAGGCTATTGGAAACGAAAGCAAAAAAGATGGCGAAACGAAATTTCATGGAGTACGTTTTGATTTAGTAACAAGGCAATCAAATGTAAGCAGATTGTAAAAGCTGTTTTCAATCTAGCCCGAAATGATCGTTTGCGATTAGTTTAGGGTAATTAAACAAGGGAATAATGCCAAAAAGAATGAAAAGTCATTGCTGACGATTCATTCTTTTGGTACTTGCTGCGAAAGGGATTCACTTAGACTAAAACTCAATTAATAATAACTTAAATAATTTAAAATCAATAATTTATTACTTATGGCGTTGTGTTCAATCCGGCCATTTCTTTTTGAAATTCGGCCATGCTAACTAACTTCAGGATCAAGTTTTCGGTCTTATTTTCGCCAATGGTAATTTCGTGCATGGCATAGGCGACTTGTTGACCGATACGGTAAAACGACAGCAAAAATGCTTTTGATCCCTTGGGAATATTTTGAAACCGAAATTCGACGTTTGAATTGCTGGCGTAGCCCGGCATAACGCAACTGATGTCTTTAAAAATCAAGCGGGTACGCATATTGACATCGGTTGTATTGGTGCGTACAAACAATTCTACTTTTTCGGCTGGCGAATCGTAAAAACGGTCGCAATTGATCCAGTTTAAACTGCCCGATTCCAAGGTAATGCGGTCTAGCGAATCGGCTTGGAGTTGTTGGATCGTGGGTTGATAACGCTCGCCATATTCGCCTTCGCCTTCTTCTTCATAAACCGCATCTTTAGCTATGTTATTGATTATAAAACCATTGGAAACACGGTCAATTGTTCCCATAGCGCCATCCGAAGAAACGGGAGACCAGTTAACCAATCCGTTTTTATCTGCTCTTCCGGCAAACAATTGCATGCCAGACGCATCTTGGTCTTTCTTTTTAGGGAAATGGAGTTTGATTTTTTTGCCTTGACGCAAGAGCAGTTTGCGGTTGGCACACCAAGCTTCGATGTGAACAGTTCCGCCACTTTCGAGCATCCGTTGATCGGAATGGGTTGTGAGGCCAGCTTCGGCTAAGGTCGATTTGTTGCAATACTCCCGCATTTTGATGTAAATCTGTCCGCAATTATGCAATTCGCCCGATTCGTACATAAACGAATTGGCCTCAAAATCGACTTGTGTGCCCTGAATTCCGATAATTTCTTGATTTTTCGTGCCATTTATGCGAAAAATCTCCGTTTTTGCCCCTAAAGCATAATGGTCTTCGATGGTTCCTCGAATTGCTCCAGCGATATCCGTAACTGCTGGCTTAAAAGCCATAAATGCACTCAAACTAAACGCCACAATGGCAATAACGACTTTCGATTTTCCCATAATGTTGTCGGTTTTAATGAATTTTTAGGGTTTAGTTAAATGCTGTTTTTTTAAAAACCGCAAAGACCGCTAAGGTTTACGCTAAGGGCGCAAAGGTTTTTGTTCCGTTTTTTTAAAAACCGCAAAGACCGCTAAGGTTTACGCTAAGGGCGCAAAGGTTTTTGTTCCGTTTTTTTTAACCGCAAAGGCCGCCAAGGCTTTTATATGGGCTTGGCGAACTTGGCGAGTTCTTTGCACGCTTCGTAGTTAAGAACCTTCTACTACTATAAGTCAAATAGAAACGAAAGATACAGGTCAAAAAGTATTTGCTTCTATGGCGTTGTGTTCAAACTGGCCATCATTAACTTAAACTGATTGAGGCTAACCCAAGTGAGTTGGACATCTTCTTGGGGTTTATCGCCAACTGTAATTTCACGTATACAAAACGCCACTTGCTGACCAGCACGGAAAAAGGTCAGGAGTGAGGCACGACTTCCTTTTGGCATTTGTGGGAACATAAATTCTCCTTTTTTCTCTGTTTCGTAGCCCGGCATGACACAATTCAAATCGCTAAAAATCAGGCGCATGCGCATATTCGGGTCTGTCATATTGGTTTTGACCAAAAGTTCTGTTTTCTCGGCTTCTGGCACCTCGTAAAAGCGGTCGCAATTGATCCATTCCAGTTTTCCAGAGGCTAAGGTCAACCGGTCGAGCGAATCGGCTTGCGCTTGTTCGATGGTTTGAATGAAATACCCTTCGCCATCTTCTTGCCAGTCTCCGTAAGAAACGGTAGAGTCTGGAGCCGAAACAGAGCCAGACGGTTGCCAATCGATCAAACCCGCGCCATTATCTTGTCCCGCGAAGAGTTGCATGCCATCTAGTCCAACATCTTTAATTTTCGGGAAATGGATGGTGATTTTAGAACCTTCGCGCAGTAAAAGGCGATGATTGGCGCACCAAGCTTCGAGGTGAACGGTTCCGCCACTTTCAAGCATTTGGTAACCCGATTGTGTGGTCAGGCCAGAAGCGGCGAGTGTTGCTTTGTTGCAATATTCGCGCATTTTGATAAAAACCGAGCCACAGTTATGCGGTTCGCCATCTTCATACATAAACGCATTGGCCGGAAAATCGACTTCGGTTCCTTGAATGCCCAAAATGGTCTGGTCCAAAGCCGCATTGATTTTAAAAATTTCGGTTTTAGCACCAAGCACATAATGATCTTCAACCGTGCCACGAATCAATCCGTTTGAAGTCGAGCTAGGAATTGGTTTAAACGCAAGGGCTAAAAATCCCAAAGACAAACCGGGGACGAGGAAGAAGTTTAAGGCTTTCATGGTGCTTCGTTTTTATTTTGTTTGGAAGCATAAAGCGGAGGTAGGATAAAAGTTACCGATTACCGAATGAAATAAATAATAAAAAGGAAATAGGATATATCTGTTTGATTTACAATAAATTACTATTTAACATAATATAAATTATAGGACTTATTTTAGTATATTTGTTTTCCAAAGCACCAGTTAATCGACTTGGGTTCTGAATGTCCTGCTCATTAATCTAACTGCATTAAAGACGTTATGAATTGCCTGAATAAACCGATAACCAAATATAAAATCTGATGAAAACGCAACTCATCTCAGTCCTCATGAAACTTGCACGTTGGCCCATTTTAGTTCCAGAGTCGTTTTGGTTTTACCTGTATTGGTTTTTCTACAAATAAAAATCCCGCCAGAATCATCTGACGGGATTTAGACATTTCAAGAACGTTTATTTCGCTTTTTGCATTTCTTCTTTAATGCGGTTGTAATTGTCGTTATCGCCGATCAAGCCGTAACACATTTTTAAGGCCGTCATCGTATCCATGTCTTTCGGATTTAGCAAATGTGCTTTTTCGAGCATGGCAATGGCTTTTTTGGCCGGAGCTTCATACATGCCAGAATACTTAGCTGCATCTTTAATCTCCGAACCCGCCAAATTGTAGTAATAAACCGCTTGGTTGTAAAACAAAATACCCGCTCCATAATACGCATCAAAATAATCGGCTTTCATGGTAGCCGCTTTTTCGTAATGTTCGCCAGCTTTATTCACCAACTCGTCATAATTGGCCGGTTTAGCCGCATCTTTTCCGTCAGCGCCTTTCGGATTGGCCATGTGCTCATATACTTGAGCCACCACCAAACGCACTTGTGGATCGTCTGAACGCTTGGAAATCAATAAATTAAGTCCATCAACCGCATCTTGCGAACGGCCTTCAGCAATTTTCATGTTTACATCTTCTGTAATCAAGTCGGCATTATCTGGATAAACTTTCAAGCCGTCGGCAATAGCTTGTTTGTAGCCCGCATTATCGCCTTTTCCTTTGTATGCTTTTGCCAAAGACACATAGCTATTCGCCTTTCCGAATTTAATTTCGGTCAATTTCTTGAAATTCGCAATCGCTTTGTCATAATTTCCGGCGTTTAAGGCCGATTGTCCAGCGTTGCTGATGTTCAGTGAATCGGTCATGCCGCGAATACTTTTGATTTCGGCAGCCATTTCAAACATGGGAATCGCTTCAGCATATTTCTTGCTGTTGTAATTGGCAATACCAATGTTTTGCGTATGCGAATAGCAATCGTTCAACCCTGGAATGATGTCGCTTTCGTACACCTTTTTGGCATCCATGGTAAACGCTTTAGCAAACGCATTAAATGCTTCTGACAAATTGGCGGTTGGCACAGCAGCATACATCATGCTGTTGAGTTTACCGGCATCGGTAACATCTTTAATCTTACCTTTTTCTGCAAGCAAATCGGCACTAAATTGTGCGAGGTAAATACCGCCACGATACACCCATGATTTTGTTTCGTCTTTGGTATCAGGATGTTGGCATACTTCATCAATATAGGTACGTGCTTTTGCAAGCATAGCCGGGTCTTTCGACTTTTTATAGTCATTCCAAGCATTAAACGCAGAAGTACGTTTAGCCGGCTGCGCAAAAGCTGGCATCGATCCACCAACGAGCGCAATTGCAGTAATGAGAAGGATTTTTTTCATGTCCTTTAAAGTATTCTTTTCAGTTAGTATTAATTGGTATCGGTTGGAGAATCAACATCCGTGCCGTCTTCTTCTTCGGCTTCGTTTGCCCCTTCGTCAGCATCGCTATCATCTTCCGTATCAACTACTTCTGTGGTATCAATGCTGCCGTCAATGGTGGCGTGTTCTTCTTCAGGATCAGATTCTACAATGGTAATTGCCCCAATATCATCTTTATCGCCGAGATTAATCAAACGAACGCCTTGCGTAGCGCGTCCCATCACACGTAAATCTTCGATGCAAAGACGAATGGTGATACCGGAAGACGTGATGATCATCAAATCGTCATTATCGGTAACGGCCTTAATAGCAATTAATTGTCCTGTTTTTTCGGTTACGTTAATGGTTTTAACACCTTTGCCGCCACGACTAGTTACACGGTAAATGGCTTCTCCATTTTCGTCATCAACCGCCGAGCGTTTGCCATAGCCTTTTTCGGAAACAACCAAGACTTGCGGGCGGTTTTCGCGCGGAATGGCGAGCATACCCACAACTTCATTGCTCGGATCTTTGCCCAAATTGATGGCGCGAACCCCAGACGCATTGCGTCCCATAGAACGGAATTTGATGATCGTTTCGCCATCTTTTTCGATCGATTGCTCGAAACGAACCACGCGACCCATTTTCGATGCTACCATGATTTGATCGCTATCGGTAACCAAAATGGCTTCGAGCAACGTATCGCCTTCGCGAACCGTAATGGCGTTGATGCCATTGGTGCGTGGACGGCTATATGCTTCTAATTGTGTCTTTTTGATAATCCCTTTTTTGGTACACATCACGATGTAATTATTCGTGAGGTAATCGGCATCGCTCAGGCTCTTTACGTTGATGTAAGCCTTCACTTTATCGCCCGGTGGGATATTGATAACGTTCTGAATAGCACGGCCTTTCGATGTTTTATTTCCTTCAGGGATTTCATAGGCGCGCATCCAAAAGCAACGGCCTTGTTCGGTGAAAAACAAGAGGTAACCGTGCGTATTGGCAACAAACAAATGCTCTACAAAATCTTCCTCGCGCGTAGCCGACCCGCGCGACCCACGGCCTCCCCTATTCTGCGCACGATACTCCGAAAGCATCGTACGCTTAATATAGCCCATGTGCGAAATCGTAATCACCACATCTTCGTCAGCAATCAAATCCTCGATCCGTTGCTCGCCCGATGCGAATACAATATCTGTACGGCGCTCATCACCATATTTCGTTTTAATCTCAGCCAATTCATCCTTAATAATCTGCATCCGCAAGCCTTCGTCATTCAAAATACTGTTCAAATGATTGATCAACTTCATCAATTCGTTGTATTCCTCGCGGATTTTATCGCGCTCCATACCCGTAAGTGCACGTAAACGCAATTCAAGGATCGCACGTGCTTGGATTTCGCTCAGTCCAAAATTCGACATCAACTGCTCACGCGCCGAATCCGGTGTTTCCGATTCACGAATAATGCGAATCACTTCATCCAGATGATCGAGTGCGATCAAGTAACCTTGCAAAATATGCGCGCGTTTCTCGGCTTGCTCTAATTCGTAACGGGTACGACGAATGACCACTTCGTGGCGGAATTCCACAAAATGGCTAATCAACGTTTTAAGGTTGAGCATTTCTGGACGACCAGCAACCAAGGCAATGTTGTTAACGCTAAACGAACTCTGTAATGCGGTGTACTTATATAAGTTGTTCAGAACAACATTGGCAATCGCATCTTTCTTCAATTCGTAAACGATGCGCATGCCATCGCGGTCAGACTCATCGCGAATGTCAGAAATGCCTTCTAATTTTTTCTCGTTGATGAGGTCGGCGGTAGCCTTAATCATCATCGCTTTATTGACTTGATATGGAATTTCGTTGACAATAATGCGTTCGCGACCATTTGGCAATACTTCAAACTGACTTTTGGCACGAATGACAATTCGTCCGCGTCCGGTTTCAAAAGCATCTTTAATGCCTTCGTAGCCATAGATTGTTCCGCCTGTTGGGAAATCTGGACCTTTGACAAACTTCATCAATCCCGGAATATCAATCTCGCGGTTATCGATATAGGCGATTGTTGCGTCGATAATTTCGCTTAAGTTGTGTGGTGGCATATTGGTAGCCATACCAACGGCAATACCAGAAGCACCATTTACCAACAAATTGGGAATGCGCGAAGGAAGAACAGTTGGTTCTTCGAGCGAATCGTCAAAGTTGGGGCGAAAATCGACTGTGTTTTTGTCAATATCGTTGAGCATTTCTTCCGCAATTTTGCGCAGACGTGCTTCGGTATAACGCATCGCTGCTGGCGGATCGCCGTCAACAGAACCGTAGTTTCCTTGTCCATCGACAAGTGGGTAACGCAAGCTCCAGAATTGAGCCATACGCACCATGGTATCATAAACAGAACTATCGCCGTGTGGGTGATATTTACCCAAAACCTCCCCAACAATACGGGCCGATTTTTTATACGGACGATTAGAAAGTACGCCCAGATCAAGCATGCCGTACAATACGCGGCGGTGAACGGGTTTTAAGCCATCACGAACATCAGGCAAGGCACGGGAAACGATAACCGACATCGAATAATCGATGTACGACGATTTCATTTCCTCTTCAATGTTAATTGGAATAATTTTTTCTCCAGATTCCATGTCGATTTGTCACTCTAGTTTTTTAGCACGTTGTTTGCTCTAAAGGGTAGAACAAAAACTCTTTTTTAAGGAGTTCGAAAGTACTCAATATCCACACGCAAAAAGCCGTTTTAACGACGTATAGTTATTAACATTTTTCGGTGCAAAAAACAGAAAGAATCAACCACTTGTCAAAAACATTGTCTCTACTTTTGATATGCTCTCGAAAATGTTTATTTTCGGGGATTCGGAAGGGAAATACGAACACTAAAACGATTCATCCCGTATTTTATGGAAGCTAAATTTTCACCCCGCGTCAAAGACGTAATTACTTACAGCCGAGAGGAAGCTCTTCGGTTGGGACACGATTATATTGGAACTGAACACCTCTTGCTCGGCATTATCCGCGAAGGTGAAGGAAGTGCAGTACGGCTGCTTAAAAACATGACCGTTTCACTTTCCGAACTTCGTCGCGAAATTGAAAACCTTACTGCTGGTTCGGCCAGAAAAGGTACCAGCAACCTCGCCAATATTCCGCTTGTCAAACAAGCCGAACGTGCCTTAAAAATCACTTACCTCGAAGCTAAAATTTTCAAAAGTGCAGTAATTGGTACCGAACACCTGTTGCTCTCTATTCTTAAAGACGAAGACAGCGTGGCTACAAAAGGATTACAAAAATTCGGTGTCGATTACGAATCTGTAAAAACCGAACTCGAAAACAACATGGGCGGCTCTTCGGAGTCCGACTCCTTCTCCCCTCGCGCCGAATCGTCCAACTCGCCCGACGGTGATGATGAAGAAGAATCTGCTTTCCCGAAAAAAGTAACCGATTCGAAATCGAAAACTCCGGTGCTCGATAATTTTGGTCGCGACCTGACCAAATCGGCCGAAGAAGGAAAACTTGATCCCATTGTTGGTCGCGAAAAAGAAATCGAACGCGTTTCGCAAATTCTTTCGCGCCGCAAAAAGAACAACCCGATTCTTATTGGCGAACCTGGCGTTGGTAAATCAGCCATCGCTGAAGGTCTTGCGCTGCGTATCATTCAGAAAAAAGTATCGCGCGTGCTTTTCAATAAACGTGTAGTATCGCTCGATTTGGCTTCGCTTGTTGCTGGTACAAAATACCGCGGTCAGTTTGAAGAACGCATGAAAGCCGTCATGAGCGAATTGGAAAAATCGCCAGACGTTATTCTCTTCATCGACGAAATTCATACCATCATTGGTGCGGGTGGCGCAAGCGGTTCGCTTGATGCTTCCAATATGTTTAAGCCCGCCCTCGCGCGCGGCGAAATCCAATGCATTGGTGCTACAACGCTCGACGAATACCGTCAGTACATCGAAAAAGATGGAGCGCTCGAACGCCGTTTCCAAAAAGTAATTGTGGAGCCTACTTCGCCTGAAGAGACCCTTCAGATCCTCAACAACATCAAAGGAAAATACGAAGATCACCACAACGTAACATTTAGCGACGAAGCACTCAAAGCGTGTGTTACACTCACTTCGCGCTACATCACCGATCGCCATTTGCCCGATAAAGCCATTGATGCGATGGACGAAGCAGGATCGCGTGTGCACATCACCAATATTAAAGTACCACAAAATATCCTCGATGCCGAAAAAGCAATCGAGCAAGTGAAAGAAGAAAAAAATCAAGTCGTTCGCAACCAACGCTACGAAGAAGCTGCACGACTGCGCGACAAAGAACGCCAGTTGCACGAACAACTCGAAGCCGCTAAAAAAGCGTGGGAAGAAGATACCAAGAATCACCGCGAACTCGTCAATGAAGACAATGTAGCCGAAGTGGTTTCCATGATGACAGGCATTCCAGTTCAACGCGTTTCGCAAAACGAAGGATCGAAATTGGCCGTTATGTTTGACGAACTGAAAGGAAAAGTCATCGGTCAAGAAGATGCCATTCGAAAAGTAGTAAAAGCCATTCAGCGTAACCGCGCTGGATTAAAAGATCCAAACAAACCCATTGGCTCCTTTATTTTCCTTGGTCCAACAGGTGTTGGTAAAACACAACTTGCAAAAATTCTCGCCAAATATTTGTTCGACAATGAAGATGCGTTGATTCGTATTGACATGAGCGAATACATGGAAAAATTTGCCGTATCGCGTCTCGTGGGCGCGCCTCCAGGATATGTAGGCTACGAAGAAGGCGGACAATTGACCGAAAAAGTACGTCGTAAACCGTATGCTGTTGTGTTGCTCGACGAAATTGAAAAAGCACATCCGGATGTGTTCAACCTCTTGCTTCAAACGCTCGATGATGGACAATTGACCGACAGCCTTGGCCGCAAAGTCGATTTCAAAAACACCATCATCATCATGACCTCTAACATTGGTTCACGCCAATTGAAAGATTTTGGTCAAGGAGTTGGTTTTGGCACCAAAAATCGCGAAGAACAGTCGGAAGATCATGCCAAAGGCGTGATTGAAAATGCCTTGAAGAAAGCGTTTGCGCCTGAGTTTTTGAATCGTATTGACGATGTGGTGTTGTTCAATTCACTCTCAGAACCAGACATTCACCGCATCATCGACCTCGAATTGGATAAACTTTATGGCCGTGTTTCGCAAATGGGTTACACCATTGAGATTTCGGATGCTGCCAAAAACTTTATTGTTGAAAAAGGCTACGATCACAACTACGGTGCCCGCCCACTCAAACGCGCGATTCAGAAGTTTGTGGAAGATCCGCTCGCTGAAGAGATCATCAAATCTGGCGTGAGCGAAGGCGATGTGGTGAAAATTGAATTGGACGAAGAGAAAAAAGAACTCGTCATCAATGTCATCAAACCGAAAAGTAAGAAGAATAAAAAAGAAGAATAAATAGTTGATGTATCAAGTAAAAGCCGCATTTAATCGATGCGGCTTTTTTTGATTAGATTAAGAGCCTGTTTAAATTTTATCCTTTGAAGTGTTTTATTAGCAGAATTTAAAACATGCAAGCAATCCACCAAGCGATCAAGCAACTCATCAATATTTCGGAAGTCGAACTAGATGAATTCCTTGTGCAAAGTTTTAGCAAAACGTTTAAACGGCAAGAAATTTTAAGTTATCCACAAGTCTATCCAAACGAGATATTCTTCATCACCAAAGGTATTGTGCGGGTAATTGTTACGGATCGAGAAGGACAAGAGCACACGGTTCATTTTGCGCTAGAAAATCAATTTATTGCCGACTATGCTAGTTTTATTCAAAAGCAACCTGCGGTTTACACCTTGCAAGCATTGGAAGATACAGAAGTTATCATTCTTCCTCGTTCTGCGATTGAATGGGGCTATGCCAATTTAAAAGAGGGCGAAAAACTGGGACGAATCATTGCTGAGTTTTATTTTATCTATCAAGACACACGCATCAAAAACCGCTATGCCCTATCAGCAAAAGAGCGGTACGACTCAATCACCGAGGTTTTCCCAAACATACACAACCGCGTACCGCAACACATGATTGCTTCGTATTTAGGCATTACACCAGTACACCTGAGTCGTCTAAAAAAAGAAGACACTCGAAAAGTATAAACATTTGTTATCGTTTTAACTGACAGTCGTTATCGATCTTTGTGTTCTCATTTAACAAGATCACAATGTTCGAATTCATTTACACCCTCAAAACAAGAAACGAAACACTCTTTTATTATGGCTTGCTTTGTTTAGTTTCGTCGATTGCATTTCTACTGCTTACGAAACTTTCTAGCACACAGGTTTACAATGAAAGTGCGTGGTACAAACCATTCAAGTTTGCGTTTTCTACATTTTTATTTGCATGGGCAATGGCGTGGTATTGCCATTACTTGCCCGAATTCAACATCCGTTTATTTAATTGGACGGTTATCATTTTACTGGGTTTTGAAATTGCCTACATCGCTCTACAAGCTGGGCGCGGCCAATTATCGCATTACAATATGAGTACGCCGATGTACGCCACCTTGTATTCGCTTATGGCGTTGGCGGCTACGGTTGTTACACTTTATACCGCTTATGTTGGCTTTTTATTTTTTACCACAACATTTCCAACGCTTCCCTCCTACTATGTTTGGGCTATACGCATGGGCATACTTTTGTTTGTTGTGTTTTCTTTCGAAGGGTTTGTCATGGGATCAAAACTTACACACACAATTGGTGGGCCAGACGGTGGGCCGGGAATTCCGCTATTGCATTGGAGCACAAAATTTGGCGATCCGCGTGTGGCGCATTTCATTGGTATGCACGCGCTTCAAGTATTGCCCTTGCTTGCATTTTACGTATTCAAAAATTCTAAAGTCACATTGGCTGTTGCACTCTTATACGGCTTGCTCGCATTGTTTACACTCGTACGTGCATTAAACGGAAAACCATTCATTCGTTCTAAAACCACACCCAATGAACTTAACAAGTAGTGCAAAAGAACGCTTACTCCGCAACTATGGTCCTTGGGCACTTGTTACTGGGGCAAGCTCTGGCATTGGCCTCGAACTAGCCAAACAAATCGCTAGTGCAGGATTCAATGTAGTGATTCACGGACGCAATCAGGAACAGTTAACGCACTTGTTGCACGAATTGAAAACAACTTATACTGTTGACGTCAAAATAATTGTGGCCGACCTTACGGAGGCTGGTGGTGTAGAACAACTCATTTTGAAAACACAGCACTTGCCGATCGGTTTATTCATTGCTTCTGCGGGTTTGGGAACATCAGGAAAATTCATAGACAATTCGCTCCATACAGAAATCAATATGTTGCGTATCAATTGTGAAGCGTTGATGATGCTGACACACTATTTCAGCCAACGCTTTTGCGATCAAAAACGTGGTGGTATTATTGTGCTGAGTTCTATGGTTGCTTTTCAAGGCGTTCCATTTTCAGCGCACTACGCCGCGACAAAAGCTTATGTGCAAACCCTTGCCGAAGGTCTTGCTGAAGAAGTAAAACCCTACCATGTTGATGTTTTGGCGGCTGCTCCAGGTCCCGTAAATACCAAATTTGCGAAACGCGCCAACATGCAGATGAACATGGCCTTATCGCCCCAACAAATTGCTGTACCTATTTTAAATGCCTTGGGCAGAAAAACGACGGTTTTCCCCGGAATGTTGACAAAAGTTTTGGTGTATTCCTTGCAAACGGTTCCCCGTTGGGCAAAAATTAAAATCATGAAACGTGTGATGGGCGGTATGACCAAACACCATGTAAAGCAAAATTAAATTACGGCGCAGTCCCGCGCTTCTTCAAAAAACTATACGTTACCGAAAATCCAAAATTAAACTGCGCCACACGGCCATTCAAATCGCTATCAATGTATGCTTTGTGTTGATCCAGACAGAGTTTGTAAGGATCAAATGCAAAATTGGTGATCACAGAAGATAGTTGCAAGCCTACCGATAAATTTTCTTCTACCGCAAAGGCAAAACCGATCTCAGGTGCTGCGTAGCGAATGGTATAACGCGTTTGCTCGGGAACAGTATCACATACCACACCCGTAAATTGAACAAAGCCTTGCCCCGCTGTCAGCCCACCATAAAACGTAACTTGATCGTTTAACTTTTGTTCATAGCCTACACGGAAACCAAACAAATGTTGTTGCATGTAAGTATTCAATCCCGGAATTTTATTGTCCGGTGTTTTCCACAAACTGTTGGTATAAGCAATGCCCATCGTAAATCCCGAAAAGATATTGACGTTGAAACTGCCCGTTGCATCATACACACCACCAAAACTTCGACGAAACGCTTTGTTTGAAAGCGGATGCGGCACACTGATCGACGCGCGAATCCCGAAGCGATACGGCATACCATCTGCTGCAGAAACAGGAGTTGAAAACAAGAATCCCAATACCAGAAAAAAGAATAAACGGAGTTTCATCATGCCGGTCAAATATACACAATACAAGCTGTTTTTGATTCTGCTACCGATTGAAAATATCAGACCATCAACTGTTAATTTTTTACAGCCTCATTCCCATAAATTCCGTTGCTTATTTTGTATCTTGCCATAAACTGCGCATACATGTGTGTGCAGCATTCATTGGATATGAAACAAAAAGTACACCTTGCTATACTCTGCTGCTTCTGTGCATGCATCGTCTTTGCACAAAATGGGTGGCAACAATTAACCACCAACACCAATCTAAATTTATTAGACGTTCACGCATACACTAGCGATACTATTTTCATTGCTGGCGACGATGGCATCTTGCTCAAAAGTTTTAATGGCGGTGCAACATTTACAACGTATCAAAACAGCGGCAATCAAATTTACACCGCTACTTTTTTTCAAACGGCTGATATTGGTTTTGTTGCTAATGGCAATGGCGACGTAAAACGCACCACCGACGGCGGACAATCGTTCTCAACGGTTTCTTCTTGCACGTGTTTTATCTCGAATATCTTATTTTCAGATCCGATTCATGGTCTTTACGCCGGAGCATTTGAGACCTACCGCAGCACCAATGCCGGATTGAATTTTGTCAACATCAGTCCACTCATTAAAACCAACCGCTTGGCATCGCCAGTCGATTCTGTTTTTGTTTCGTATCACCAAAAAACGATTCGTCGCAGTGGCAATTTCGGACAATCGTTTACCATCGATACCATTCATACCGCAACCAATTCCTCGCTTGTGAATGTGTTTTTCACTTCGACACTGCACGCCTACACCATGACGAGCGATGGTCATTTTTACGAAACAAACGATCAAGGATTTAATTGGAGTTTAGTGAATACTGCGGCAGCAAATTTGGTTGTCTCGCATTTCGTGTTCCTCGATTCGCTTCGTGGATTCTTAATTGCCGGCAATTTCAAAGATCAGATTTACAAAACAACCGATGGTGGTCAATCTTGGACGCTCGATTTCACCGCTCCTGAATCAATCCTCGACATTGCTGTTTATGGGCACGTTGTGTACGCTGTTGGCGATAACGGGTATGTGGTGAAAAACGATTTCTTCACTGCTGTTACAGAACCGCGAAACACCATTAAAATCAATATTTTCCCGAATCCGGCCACAACAGCAGCCCACCTACTGGTGAGCGAAAACGAAATCGGTCAAACGGTTTGGCTAACCGATCTAACGGGAAGAATTGTAAAAACAATGCCACTCACAAGCACCGAAACAACAATTGATTTGAGCGAATGTGCTGCGGGTGTTTACATGCTTCGCCTGGGCAATGCCGTGCAACAATTCATCAAATTATAACCACGATTATTAATCATGCGTGTTTTATCTTTCCAACTCTCCAACAACACGCCCTCCCCCATTTGCTGCGATCTTCGTGTTCCACAAACAAGCGAAAAATCGCCCGTGATTATTTTTGTACACGGGTTCAAAGCATTTAAAGACTGGGGACATTTCAACGCACTGGCCAACGCTTTATGCCATGCCGGATTTGCCGTGCTTAAATTCAGTTTTTCGCATGGCGGCACAACACCCGAACACCCCGAAGATTTTGCCGACCTCGAAGCGTTTGGTCGCAATACATTTTCACAAGAACTCAACGATTTGGGGCACGTGATCGACTGGCTACACAGCGACCACGCAGACACAGCAAACATCGATCGCGATCACATTTTCCTGATCGGACACAGTCGCGGCGGCGGCATTGCAATCTTGAAAGCGGCGGAAGATGTGCGCATCAAAAAACTCGTAACATGGGCGGCGGTTTCCAATTTCGAGACCCGCGTCAATCCACCCGATCTGGCGCGCTGGCAGCGCGAGGGCGTGATGTATGTGGCCAATGCGCGTACGCAACAACAAATGCCCATGTATTATAGCTTGCGCGAAGATTATTACGCCAACGAAAAACGCCTACACATTCCCAACGCTGCGCGCCGCCTGCAACAACCTTTTCTCATCATTCACGGCACACAAGACGAAGCCGTACCGCTGCGCGAAGCCACTTACCTCAAGGATTGGTGCAAACACGCACAACTGGTAACGATTGAAGATGCAAAGCATACGTTTGGGGGCAAGCATCCGTTTGAAGGGGAAATGTTGCCGGAGGATAGTGAGCGTTTGGTGGAAAAGACGATTGCGTTTTTGATTACTTGAAACGCGAAACTTAATTACAGCCATATATATATTGGCTTATATATGTTCGTATTTAAATACCGAAAACGTCATTGGGGTCAAAATGAATTTTAATTGTCTTGTTTCCATGGTAAAAAACCGCAAAGTCAATTTTATCAATATGGTTACTTGTCTTTAACTCAGTATTGTCGGAATACACTAAACCCACACCATAAAAAATTTCCGAGTATTCGAATTTTGTTAAAAGTCTTTGTATTGAGCTTGAATAGTCATTATTATTTTTTAAGTCTTGAACTTTAATGAAGTCGTCAAACTCAAATCTGTCCTTATTTTCAAAGAATACAACAATACCTTTTTTTATTGCTACAATGTCTGGAATAAAAACACCTTTATTCTTTGTGGTTCTTAATTCTTCGTTTGGATGCAATGAAACGCCAGTTCCACTTTGCGGAAAATCAAAACTGATGATTTGCCAGTCGTTTTCTTCAAGCCAATCAAGAATAGCTTTCGTAGCTTGTTCTTCAGTTATGCGTCTCTCCATAATGCTCCGTCTGGAAATAAAATTGCATCTGCAAAATATGAAAATACTCTTATATGTTTGACTTTAGAAAACATTGAGCCATATCGAACTTGCATATAATATCTTGGAATCTCACTATGCCTTAATTGAGCGTATGTTTTGGTCAGGAGATTTTTGCTTTCACTCGACTTAACAGCACTAACAAAATCTTTTATTTTTCCTTTTGTTCCCTTGAGAATGATTGTTTGCTTCGTGTTATCAACCACAACATTGGACCAAGCCATTACTAAGTTATATTCTCTGTCTTCAAATGTTTTGCCTTCTCTACATAACAAGTAATCAATAGCAGCTAATGCCCCAGGATATGGATCGCCTCTAAATCCAGCATCGACTTTATAAACAATAGTTTCTTTTCTGCTTCTTAAAAGTTCACCGATTTTATATGAAGAACTTTCGTACGTTTTTAGGTAATTTAGAATATAGTCTGTAGGCACTTTTATTGTTGCAGTTAAAGGGGACATATTGTTGTTACCACCCTTAGCTGAAAATTCATTTTGCATGAAATTTTTCCTATCAATAATAATCCTTTTGCCAAGGAGTATTTCTCTACCTTTTATGACACCAGTAGTTTCAACAACATTAATTAGTGTATTAATTGCGTTAAACATCAGATTCATTTCAGCGTCTCTACTATCAGGGCTGCCTGCATAATTCCTGCTCGCATCATATTTTAACCCTTTACTTCCAATATTAGGGGAACTTGTGGCTAATGCATGGGATCGATAATCAGATGGGAAGTAATAAAAAAGAGCAGGAATTTTGTAAATACTCATTACATTATCCAAGGCTCTAAAAACTAGTGGATTTATTGAATCCCATTTTGTTGTATTGTTCTTGGTTCTATTAATAATTACAGCTTCAGGATAAATATAGAACGCAGGAACATTGTTTTCTACCGATGCCGCTAAACGTGCGAACCGCTGAAATACATTATGTCCAGTTCCTGCTTCAGTAGAAACTTCAATTGAAAAAATTGGTTCCGAATCTAATTCAACAATCAGGTCTGGAGCATCGAGATAAAGAATTTGTTTTATATGGTCTGGCATTGTATGAAATTGAGTGGCGTTGTTTGCATCACTTTCATACATTTTTCTCTTTGTACAGTTTTTATGCGAAAGATCTGTTTTGGCAATAATATAATCTGCAAAACTTTCTGTGCTATACCAAATTCGATAATTCATAAATGTTTTTTAATTGCTAATGCAATAGCCTTTGCCAATAGAGGAGGAACTGCATTACCCGTTTGAACTCTACCTTGAACAATTCCGCCGCTAATTATAAAATTATCTGGAAAACTCTGCAATCGACATCTTTCTCTGATAGTCAACCCCCTGCTATCTGAAGGATGTCCAAATTGAAACTGTGGTCTTATGCCTCCTGATACTTGAGTCGGACTTTGAATATCCCACGATAAACGAATACGCTGCTTAAATTTGGGATACATTGGAGTTCCTGGCCTTGTATTTTTAATTTTTTCGATTACTTCTTTTGGATGATTTGGAGCTTTGTGATTTGTGAGCTTATCATCTTTCAAACTTTTCCTCATTAGCTTTTGATAGTCACTAAATGGCTCTTTCTTGTATTTAATTGCAACTTCATTGGGTTTTAAACTTGGTAAATCTCCAATTGCATCCTTAATGGTTACATACGGCTTATTTGTTTCAGGGCCATGTGTTTTTTTTATCTCCGAAAAATCGAACTCCTTACCGCCTCTTATTCCAACAAAAACTAATCTTGTTCTTGATTGCGGAACACCATAATCAGGAGCAAAAAGCAATTTGCTCTTTACCGTCATATTTCCCGCAAGACTTAAATCCTTTTCTATCTTTTCAACAAAATCTCCCGTACTTTTCATTCCAGAAACATTCTCCAGAACAACTACTTTTGGTTTTAGTTCTTTCACAAAACGAATAAATTCCTTGTATAATAAATTTCTTTCGTCGTTTTCGTGCCTTTTTCTATTATTTAAAGAGAAACCTTGACAAGGAACACCGCCAATTAAAACATCTACTCGTCGGCCATCTAAAAGTTGCAATAATGATTTTGGATTTACCTTCCTAACATCTCCTAATACTGTAGAAACATTCGGGTGATTTGCTTTAAACGTATTGATCGATGGTTGATGTATATCACAGCCAATAGCAATTTCAAAACCAGCTAATTCAAAACCTAGTGAAGTTCCACCACAACCGCAAAACAATTCTACGACAAGTGGTTTGCCATTATCCGGTAATTTGCCTTTCGTTATAAATGGGTCTCCTTTCCAATAATACCCATTTTCTTCAACCTTGACTGATTTATCCCACACACTAATTTTATCAATTAAATCAAAGTTGATGTTGTCTGGATTTTCTCCAATCTTCAATTGGTAAGCATCCTCTTCAACAAGAATTTGGACATCACCTTCAACTCCTTTATATTGTTTCGGATTCGATTTTGTAGGCATAAATCTATACTTGCTGTCTATTGTCAATTACTTTTACAGTTTGTAAATATAGTTTCAGACATCTGGTTTTGCAAAGAAGATTTTGAGCAGATATCAACTTTCTTGTTGTTGATAAAGACATATAAAAAATGCTTCATACTAGCTTTTAAAACCGTACCACTCCACCAAATTTCAAATCCGCCGCAACTTCTCCAACCCGAGAGCCAATAAACGGCTATACATGTAACTAGTGTATCAAAACTTTTCGGGAAATCAATTTTTCATCCACACTAATCTGGAAAAGATAAAGTCCTTTTGCCCAATTATTGACGGCTAGACGTTTTTCCATCGGTTGGCCTGAATAGACTAATTGTCCTTCTACATTATAAACCGATACCGTAAAATCGTTTGGTAAATTTTCAAAAAGAACCACATCAGTCGCCGGATTGGGATAAATAGAGATACGTTCATCGGCCTCTTCTTGCATGCTAACTCCATTTGGGCCGCAAACAACATTGTCAGTTACTGTTATCGGATTTATCGTAGCCGGAACCTCATAAGTAATCATTGGTAAAGGTGCTTGAGAAGACACATTTAAAACCGAACACGCAAAAGAATAATTCGTTATCTGAAGCGGGGTGTTTTGACAATTTGAATTTCCGCTACTATCTGTTTGAATGAGTGTTTGAGAAAAGTTATCTTGCCCGCTGATGAGTATGCCACCCGATGCCGTTAGATCAATCCGTGGTTCCTGCAAATAACTATATCGTTTACTCCACAAAACATTACCTGCACCATCTGTTTTCATAAGCATCGTAAAAATATTGCTACCCACAACGTCGTTGGTTGCGATTATGACTTCATCATCAGGCGTAAGCACCATTTCCTTGGCGTAAAAGCAACTATATGACTTGCTCCAAAGCACCTGACCGTTTGCATCCAGCCGCATGAGTAAATTTCTGCTGGAGCCATGAATACCCGCAATCATAATCTCATTATTGGCCGTTTCTTTGATCGAAGTTGCCATAACGCTATACATTGGTATTAAATACTCTTTTCCCCAAATAAGATTTCCTGATTGGTCAACACGAATCAAATCAATAGCATGAGAACAATCTGGTTGTAGCCGAGTTGCACTAATCAGCATATCACCATTGCTACATAAATCCATACACCAATATACAATCATACGGGTATCCTGTAGATGGATATTGGACCATAGTACGTTTCCCAAACTATCTGTTCGCATCGCTTGTATGCCATACTCATATTGGTTATTGGGCGTGATCAATACAGATGCTCCTAGCATATAACCACCGTCTGTATTTTGACAAAATTCTGGGCTGCTTTGAATCGCTACAGTTGGTGCAGAAAATAAATATGTTTTACTCCAAAGAAAATTTCCATTCGCATCAATACGCGTTCCTTTGCAAAAGTTAGAACCAAGACTGTTGGGAACGTACCCTGGGGTAAATTCCATATAACCATTAGAAGCACAAGACACGATAGATCCCATTTGACATGAGAGTGCATTAAAGTCCATACGCTTTGCCCATTGTACGGCTCCCACAGAATCGCGTTTTATATAAATATTGTATGTCGGAACGGTGGTATTTGGCGTTGTGAAACTTTGAAATGAAATACTCCCGTTGTCATTCGTCCGTTTGATGGAGTAATCTTGCAATGCTCCGGCCACGTTATTGAAATTAATATCAAAAACAGCCTGCTGGGCCTCTGCTTTCGCTAGTATAAACGAGAGTGCGAAAAAGAAAACGTGCTTGTAGTTCATGTTATCGTAGTTTAAGCATTAATATTAATTCAAATGTATGCCAAACAAATTGGTTTTGCAATTCGTAGAAAGCTCACAATCAGAACAATTGCTACAAATAAAACATAAGTCGTTACGGGTTGATAAAAACAACTCGATTACGATTACATAATTTTACCGATCTCACTTCATTTGTGTGCTGCTCGTTACAAACGCTGAGAAACTTGCGTCTTTTTATCGGGCAGAAACTCGATACTAGCTTCATATTTTTGGGATGATAGGTAGGTTCCGAACAGCAATGATTTCAAATCCGCCGGAACACATAACAGCTTACTGTTACAATTTAAAATACAACACCGCCCAAAACCAGCCACTTGCATTTGTCCTTACCTTTATGCCGCTCTATGACAAACAGCAACACTCCTTACCAAGCAACACCACAAGGCTCACTCGGCCTGCTCGCGCTCGGCTACCGCGGTTTACAACATTGGAACAAAGCCCGTCAGTTGCCCGATTTCGCACATCAACCGCAACCCAAAAACAATTCCAACCGCCAAAAATTTCTCCTCATCGGATGGGATGCCGCCGATTGGAAAATCATACAACCCCTACTCGATGCCGGAAAACTTCCTGCCTTAAAAAAACTCATGCAAGACGGCGCACACGGACACATCGCTACACTCGATCCACCCCTCTCGCCCATGCTCTGGACCTCCATCGCTACCGGCCACACAGCAGATAAACATGGCATTCTCGGCTTCATCGAACCCGATGCCGATACCGGAAAATTGCGCCCTGTTCAAGTTACTTCCCGAAACGTCAAAGCCGTTTGGAACATCCTCCAACAAGAAGGAAAAAAATGTCATGTCGTGGGTTGGTGGCCCAGTCATCCCGCCGAACCCATTGATGGCGTATATGTTTCCAATTTTTACAGCAAAGTTGCTGCACCTTATACCGAAGCGTGGCCCATGGCGGGCGGAACCATTCACCCAGAACACTTAAGCGCACATTTTGAACACTTGCGCGTGCATCCGGGTGAACTGACTTCTGCGCATTTATTTCCTTTCGTTCCCGAATTTCAAAAAGTAGATCAGGAAAAAGATCATTCCCTCGCACACATTGCCGGATTGCTGGCCGCAGGTGCTTCGTACCACAATGCCGCAACCTGGATCATGGAACACGAAGAATGGGATTTCCTCGCTGTGTATTACAATGAAATTGATGTGTTCAGCCATCACTTCATGAAATACCATCCGCCGCAACAACATTTTGTTTCAGACGAATCGTTTGCGCTTTATAAACATGTGATGGAAGCGGCCTACTGTTGGCACGACATGATGTTGGAACGTATGCTCGAATTGGCCGATAGCAATACCACCATAATGCTCCTTTCCGATCATGGCTTTCACTCGGGCCAATCGCGCCTCGAAAAATTACCCATCGATCCGGTTGCTCCCGCGCACGAGCACGCGCCTTTTGGTGTTTGTGTGTTATCTGGAAAAGGCATTCGTCCCGACAACAAACTTTTTGGGGCATCGCTGCTCGATGTTGCGCCCACCATTTTACAAAGTTTTGGCATACCTGCCGGAAAAGACATGATGGGCAAAATTATGGCGCAAGCGTTTGAACAGTACGACCCTATTGCCCGCATTGACTCGTGGGAAAATGTTGCCGGAAACAGTGGCCAACATACGGGTGCCGTTGCTACCGATCCTTGGGCCGCACAATTGGCCATGCAGCAATTGGCCGAATTGGGCTACATCGAAACGCCTGACGATGAAGATTTGCAAAAAATAAAAAGTACCGTTCAAGAAAGTAAGTTTTTTCTCTCTCGCGTTTTCATGACCACCGAGCGCCATGCCGATGCACTTCCACTCTTAGAAGAAATTCATGCCGATTCGCCCAATACCATACGGTACGCCATTCGTTTACTGAATGTATATCTCAAACTGAAAAAAAATGTCGAAGCTCGTGTTGTCTTTAATCATATTTCGACATTGCGACCAGAAGATGCTTCGCTTCCGCACATTCATTTTCTCGAGGCACAACTCTTGCTTGCCGAAAATCGAGAAGACGAGGCGTTTGCCAAATTTAGTAGCATTGAACAAACCACTCCCGATTTGAAAGGATTGCAAATGCAAATTGGCCGCATGTATATTCGTTACAAACAATGGGAAAAAGCCAAGCAAGCCTATATACGCAGTTTAGCAAGCGATCAGGAATTGCCCGAAGCTCATTTGGGTTTAGGTATTGCCGCTTTGCAATTGAAAGAATATGATTTGGCTGTTGACGAATTGTTGCAAGCTATTGAATTGCGTTATTTTTTCCCAGCGGCGCATTTCCATTTGGGCGAAACGCTTTTTCAAATGCAGGAATTTGAACATGCCAAAGATGCTTTTCGCATTGTTGTGGACCAACAGCCAGGCAACCGTCAAGCACATCTACGTCTTATCGAATTATATACCAACGCTGGAAATATGGAAGCGGCAGAAACACATCGCGACTTTTTGAACGAATACAGCCGTGGCAAGATTTACATTGTATCGGGTTTGCCGCGTTCAGGAACATCCATGCTCATGCAAATGCTTCAAGCTGGCGGCATGCCCATTCAGCACGATTCCCTGCGCGCAGATGACATCAACAACCCCAAAGGCTATTTTGAAGACGACCGTGTAAAACGTTTACACCAAGATCATGCATGGCTCGAAGATGCGAATGGAAAAGTATTGAAAGTAGTTGCACCCATGCTTCGTTTTTTACCGCCACGCTTTACCTACAAAATTGTTTTTATTCGTCGCAACATGCACGAAGTGCTTACCTCGCAACAAAAAATGTTGGGCCGCGATGAAAAAACATTTCCCATGGGCATAGCCGATGCATTTCAGAAACAAGTAGCCCGCGCCGAGGAATGGATTAAAACAAGTTCAAACGCTGAAGTCTTGTACCTCGAACATGCCGATGTAATAACCGATCCGGCAACAGCAGCCCAAAAAATAGCCGAATTCTATGGTGCAACGCTCGATTTAACGTCAATGATAGCAGCAGTTGATCCAAGTTTGCACCGCAATCGCATAAAATAAGTATATTTGAAATTCTAAAAAAAATCAGCACATGAATAAAAGTGTACAAAACAAGCTCAAGGCTTATACCGCCGCCGCTGGATCACTCGCCGCTTTTGCAGGTACAGCAGATGCACAAATCATCTACACCGATATTACACCGGATGTTGTTTTAACAGGCAACAATTCCAGCTATGGGTTAGATATGGACAACAATAACACAACGGAGATGAATTTCTCTAGTTATTCCTATTTCGATTCGTTACAAAATCCGCTTGTTTATTTAATGGACTTGACTTTATACCCTCCCAATACCAATGCAACACTTGGTGCTCTGTTCCAAGGCTATTATCCATTCCCTTATGCACTAGCAAACGGTGCACCCATTATCGCAGCAGATACCAACTGGCGCGATGTTACTGTAAATGGCGGCGACCAATACTTAGCAGCAGAAATATACGGCAATCCTTACGGTTATTTCCTAGGGCAAAGCGACCGCTATATGGGTGTTCGTTTCAACATCAATAACCAATTGCATTACGGTTGGGTGCGTATTTCTTGCAATGCAACAGCCAGCATACTCACCATCAAAGATTACGCTTACAACGCGCAAGTGGGCAGCCCCATCAATGCTGGCGATATGCCCAATTCCATTCAGCCGATCAACCAAAACATTACCCGCATATACAGCAGCAACAACCAACTCATCATCAACCGCGACCAAACCAATCCGGTAACCGTTACGATTGTAAACTTGCAAGGAGAAACCATTTTGGCCGAGCAAACAACCGAACAAACCTATACACACGATTTGAGCAATCTCGCTGCTGGAATTTATCTTGTTGCTGTTACAGGAGAATTTGGTACGACCAAACAAAAAATATACATCCGCTAAACACGGAATTTGATAGTACAAAAAATTCTGCTCAAATTGCTTCAGCAGGATTTTTTGCAAGTTCTAACGAATAAAAATTATCGTAGGCTTAAATTTCACCTATAAAAGGCAAACTTGTTCGCGATTCTATACATTTGCATTACTCAGAAAAAAATATGAAAAAAACAATACACCATAAGCTCCGCGCTTATACTGTAGCCGCAGGATCAGTAGCAGCATTTGTTGGCACAGCCGATGCACAAATTGTTTATACAGACATTAATCCCGATGTTGTTTTATCTGGCAATAACGCAAGTTATAGCCTGAACATGGACAACAACAACACTACTGAGATGACTTTTGCGAGCTATGTTAGTACCGATAGTGTTGGCAATCCGATTGCTTACGCTATGTTGCTTAATTTAAATACACCAAGCACCAATGCAACACTTGGTGCTTTATACCAAACTACTGTTCCATTTCCATACGCACTCGCAAACGGCGCACCCATCATTGCCGCAAATCCCAACTGGATGCCACAAACGAATGGCACTCAATATTTGGCCGCTGTTATTTATAGCACTCCATACTGTTATTTTCTCGGTCAAAATGACCGCTATTTAGGTGTTCGTTTCAACATCAACAACCAATTGCACTATGGCTGGGTTCGTCTTTCTTGCAATGCGGGTGCTAGTGTGCTCACCATCAAAGATTACGCTTACAACACGCAAGTGGGCAGCCCCATCAATGCAGGCGATATGGTAAATTCCATTCAACCACTCAGCCAAAACATCAGCCGCATTTACAGCAGCAACAACCAACTCATCATCAACCGCGACGAAACCAATCCGGTAACCGTTACGATTGTAAACTTGCAAGGAGAAACCGTTTTGGCCGAGCAAACAACGGAGCAAACTTATACACACGACATGAGCAATCTCGCTGCCGGAATTTATCTCGTAGCTGTTACGGGAGAATTTGGTACGACCAAACAAAAAATATACATCCGTTAAACAAGGAATTTGATAGTATTGAAAAGAGGTTGTATCAAAAGTAAAATGAAAGCCCTGAGAATCGCTTAAACGAAAAACTTCTCAGGCAGGTATCCAAATAAAAAGAGGCTGCTCTCGACTTTTGAGACAGCCTCTTTTTTTCTGTTTTATAGCATACAAAAAAAGCGACTACTCCCACAGTCGCTTTTCCCCACATCACGGTTCAGCTACCTTCCCACACTAATTTTGCTTGATGAATAAATGATAATTGGTTTTTCCCGAATCGGTTCTAAGTACAACCATATACACCCCTGCGGAAAATTTATTTACCGGAATTTTTTCTCCCGAACGAAATGGTGCAGCATATACTTCACGACCAAATGCATCAACAAGTTGTACCGTAACAATAGCAGCAGCATCGTCTGCTTGAGCAATGCACAGAAAATCTGTTGCCGGATTGGGATAAACACGCACAGCATTCGATTCGGTATGGAGTTGGCTCAAACCCAATGGCAATTCACGACGCAGTAGATCACCCGCTAGATTATCGAAAATGAAACAAGAACCTGCCGGATTTATAAAAATGTCGTGGATGAAAGCTGTACCCGTATTTTCATACGCCCATGTTTGTCCAAAATCTGACGACCACACAACGGTGTTGAGCATATCAGTAGCAGCAAGTAAATTTCTATCTGCAGCAATCAGCAATGCGGGAAATGACGACACCAATTGAAAATTGGTTCCACCGTCAACTGTTCTAAAAATACCCATTGCATTATCCGCGCAATAACCTGTATCAACGGTTGTAAATGTTAAAGCACCAAGATATGGCGCATTCAAATTGCTTGCCGTCCAAGTAAGCCCTGCATCTGTTGTTTGTGTCAGTATCGTTCCATTCCCTACAAAACCAGTTGACGGATCTGCAAAAGACAAGCGCGTAATATTGACTAATGTATCTGTGAGGCGTTGATACTGCGCACCATACTGCGAAAAACTTCGCAAAAAGCCTCCGTTATTCAGATAAAATCCTTCGCTACTGGATTGTGCATACAAATCAACAATAGCATAAGCCGAATCGACATTGTGTGTTACAAACGTATTGAACCCATCGGTGGTATAAAACAAAATAGAAGGCGTTCCTGCTTTCATCATATACCCCTCAGTGGCGTTGATCATGAATACTTGACTCATAACATTAAACGCAAAACTACGTTGTGTCCAATTTAGACCACCATCGTTGCTACGCATGAGAAAAGAACCACCACTCCATTTATAGCCAACCACATAAATATCAGTCGCTGTTGGAAATGAAGCATCCGTATATACCCGATCCGAATCGTGATACAGAATCGTCCATTGCGCATGCGATTGCATGCAGCAAAAAATTGCAAGTGCTAGAAATAAATGACGCATGGTATTGTGTTTTGGTACGCTGCAAAGTACCGTTGCATTTTTGGAAAAACGATGCCAGATTTTTACGCTTTTCCGCGAATTCAACTTATTAAACCAGAAGTGTGTTTACTTTGTATGTTGCAACCAATGAAAAAACAACTTACGTCCGATCTCGTTCAGTTGATTCGTTCGCTGACTACTGCTGAAAAAAGGAGTTTTAGTTTGGCGAGTACACGCTATCATGCCGACCCTGCTAAAGGAAAAAATTACCTTGGCTTATACAAACAAATTGATGCGTTAACTGAAAACGATCCGATACCCAAAGTACAAGAAGACCGTGCCGATTACCTCATCGAATTGCTGACTGAATCGCTTGCGCATCAACGCCGCCATGCCATCGAACTCGAACTTCGGCATCAGCTTGTTGTGGCCGGAATTTTATACCGTCGTGGTCTCGAAAAACGAGCAATACGACTTTACGAAAAATTGTACGCACAAGCACGAGAAGCCGGCCTGCACGAGTTTAGTTTAGACATTGTTTCTTCACAAATGCAATTGATTACAACCGTTGATCAAGTCGATATGCTGGCCGTACTCATTGGCCGAAAAAACGAACTGCTCGATATCCTTGCCAAGTATCGGAAATTAGATGATGTACTCATTCGTATTTTTCAAGCCTTACGTTCAAATCAAAATGCAAATGCGCGAAAATTATTGCGTTTACCAATTCTCAATAAACAATTAGCCGATCGCAGAAGCGAGATTCAACGCCTATACCTGCTTGCGCATACCAATTTGAGTTTGGAGCAACTCGATGCTTGTGAGAAATATCATACCCGCTTGATTCAACTTTTTGAAGAAAGCCCGCTTTATCTCAGTTTACGCACACATACTTACTTAATTGTTGTGCTCAATAACGGCTTACTCGCGTATCAAACAAATAACCTGCAAATGGTGCAGCAAGCCATCGAATCGCTCCAAAAATTGCCGCAACGCCTTAGTGGACTTGTCGTTACTATTGACCAAGATCGCATCATACGATACACACTCGATCTCCAGTTGCGTTATGCCCTGCTGGTTAAAAAGCCTGAAACTGTTTTGAAACTTATTCCCGAAGTAAAAAATTGCCTACTCAACGATTCAAAGATAGAACCCTATCGCATCAATTACCTCCGTTATTTTGTTGCTTTATCACTCGTACAATTGAAGCGTCATCGCGAAGCCTTGCCTTGGTTGCAATCCATTGTCGATGAAAAACGAAAAGGCTACTACAATCAAAAAACGTATGGCCTAGCCTATTTACTGCGTGCATCTTGCCATTTTCAACTAGGCAATGACGATCTCGCTGAACCGATGTTACGCTCGTTTCGCCGAACCATCTTTTTTGAGCCACTCCGCAAACAACCACAATTTCAAGAACTCCTCAAGCAACTTGCAACACAAAAAGATGGCGGAAACTGGTTACTCTAACCCGTTCACCTATTCAAGGACAAAACGAAAATAAGGTTAGTTACGGAAATTTAAAGTCTGGTACATTCATTTTCCACAGAAGCTTTCTTACCTTAGTAACATGAAATCGCGCTTCTGGCTTTTCTTGTTGTTGACGTTTATCGCTGCGCTCGTATGCGAAAACCAACTTGCTAATCGTGCTTACGCCGGAACTGAAAGTTCGTACCAAAGCGACCGCAAAAAGAAAAAGAAAAAAAAGAAAACGAAAAAGCGTAACAGTTCTAAAAACACCAAAAAATCGACCGCTGGCCTCAGCGATGCCGAGAAAGCAAAGGTGGAAGCGAAAGAGAAAAAAGCCAAAGCCAAGCGCGATAAAAAGCACGAAAAAAACGTTGCCAAAGTTCAAAAGAAACGCGACAAAAAAAATAAAGCCATTGCCAAAGAGCGCGAAAAAACACACAGCAAATACACCAAATGCGATAGCGCCGACGTTGTTCGCACCTCACACGATTCGCTCATCCTGAAAAAATACATCACCATTTACCGTTCCATGGGCGGTATTTGTTACATCATCCATTTGCAAAAAATGGCCGACATCAAAAAAACAGGCGATGGATTTTATACAGTACGCATGAAACCGAGCGACGATCCGCGCGCTCCCGCAGACTGGCAAACGTATCTATTTTGTCCGATCGGAAAACCGGATGGAACAGTTGCTCTTACTTCGCCCGAAGGCGATACTGTGCAGGTTTGCTCCTACTTCACCGAAAAAAAATCGGGCATGATGCAGTATTACCAAAAAGGAAAAGGGCTTGTGCACGAAGAAAAATATGTCGATGACCGCCGCCCGGGCGAAGGAATAAAAGAAGACGAATAAATGGAACTAATGTTATGGCTACTGAAAAACGAAAAGGGGCAAAATCGGTCAAAGAAATTCCTCCAGATATTTTAAAGCAATTGAATAACGGTACACTTGAAACCGCAAACCTAGTAGAATGGTTGGCAATTGATCAACAACAACTTTTGCAGCATTTTCTTCATCAAACTGGATATACGCAAGCATACACTGCTATTTTAAATCGAATCGCTGCGTTAAAAAAACAAACATTCAATACGGTAAACGAAGCCATTGGTAAAGGCTTGCTCGATATTGCCAACGAACACAAAGATCAAAAATTAGTTACGCATGCAGCCAATCATACCGCTGATCTTGTTCGCTGTTGGGCTGCATACATGATTGGTCAAAATGAAAAAAAAGTATTAGCCGAACGTATTAAGGCCATTGCCTTACTTGCCGCAGACTCACATTTTGGAGTGCGCGAAATTGCTTGGCTTGCCATTCGACCAGATTTGGCAAAGAATATCGATGAGAGTATTGTATTCCTCACAACATGGGCTAAAGATAAAAACGAAAACATCAGACGATTTGCAAGTGAAGCCACACGACCACGAGGAGTTTGGTGCGAACATATTGATGTGCTCAAACAACATCCAGAAAAAGCGTTACCTATTCTCGAACCGCTCAAATCTGATCCAGCAAAATATGTTCAAGATAGTGTTGGTAATTGGCTAAACGATGCTAGTAAAACACAACCTGAATTTGTAAGTGATTTATGTAAACGTTGGGCTATAATCAGTCCTACAAAAGAAACTGCATACATCATTAAAAAAGCGCTGCGTACACTTGAAAAATAAATGTAAAACTATTTGATCTATCAACTATGTTACTCACAACAACAAATACTGTCGAAGGACAACGCATTGTACGCTACATTGGTCTTGTAACCGGCGAAACTATTTTAGGTGCAAACATCTTTAAAGATTTTATGGCCGGAATCACCGATATTGTTGGTGGCCGCTCGAGCGCATACGAACGCACCTTGCAAGAAGCCAAAGACCAAGCCATTGCCGAAATGAAACAACGTGCACAACAACAAGGTGCAAACGCCATCATCGGAATCGATCTTGATTACGAAACAGTTGGAAAAGGTACGATGTTGATGGTAAGTGTGAGCGGAACTGCAGTTGTGCTGCAATAATAACCGCGCTTAGTTTTGTGCAAACAACGAATCCACAAATTCGTGTTTGTTGAAGACCTGCAAATCGTCGATCTTCTCTCCTACACCAATATATTTTACCGGAATTTTAAACTGATCTGAAATACCAATCACGACACCGCCTTTGGCTGTACCGTCGAGTTTGGTTACGGCAAGTGCGGTTACATCTGTTGCTGCCGTAAATTGTTTGCATTGTTCAATGGCATTTTGGCCTGTTGAACCGTCTAAGACAAGCAAAACTTCATGTGGCGCATCAGGAACAACCTTTTGCATCACTTTTTTGATTTTGCTCAACTCATTCATCAAATTGATTTTGTTATGCAAACGCCCCGCAGTATCAATAATCACCACATCCGAATTTCGAGCAACAGCCGAACTCAAGGTATCAAACGCCACCGAAGCCGGATCGGCGCCCATGCCTTGCGAAATAATCGGAACGCCTACGCGCTCAGACCAGATTGTTAATTGATCAACTGCCGCCGCACGAAACGTATCAGCCGCACCCAATAACACTTCTTTGCCCGATTTCTTAAACGCATTCGCAAGTTTTCCAATGGTTGTGGTTTTGCCTACGCCATTCACACCAACCACCATAATGACATACGGTTTCTTTCCGGCAGGAATAGAAAAATCGGAAACATCGGTGGTGTTGTTTTCGGCCAAAAGCGCTGCAATTTCTTCGCGCAGCGTTTTGTTGAGTTCCGACGTATTCACATATTTATCGCGCGCCACACGTTCTTCAATGCGACGAATGATTTTCAAGGTTGTTTCAACGCCAACATCAGAGGTTACTAAAACCTCTTCCAAGTTATCCAATACTTCAGCATCCACAGTCGATTTTCCAACCACCGCTCGCGCGATTTTGGAAAAAAAACTGTCTTTGGTTTTGGCAAGCCCTTGATCGAGGCTTTCCTTTTTTTCTTTGCTGAAGAAATTGAACAATCCCATAATTGATGCGAATCGAATGAAAAGTTCAGAAACGACGAAAGCTCCTTTCGCGGGAAAGAAGCTTCCGATGTTCAGTCAGAACAAAATTATTTTTTGTCAGAGAGGAAGTCTTTCACGTGGTCGTTGTGAACTACTTCTTCTTTAAAGGCATAAGCGCCAGTCTTAGGCGATTTTACCATTTTAATAACGCGGGTGAACTGCTTTCCTTCACCAGTTTTGAGGGTAGCAACTACTTTCTTAGCCATTTTATATCCGTATTAAAGGATTACTTAATCTCTTTGTGAACCGTCATCTTTTTCAAGATCGGGTTGTATTTTTTGATTTCGATACGCTCAGGCGTGTTCTTCTTGTTCTTCGTTGTGATGTAACGAGAAGTGCCAGCCATGCCGGTTTCTTTGTGTTCGGTGCATTCCAAGATTACTTGGATGCGGTTGCCTTTCTTAGCCATGATGAATGCGCTTTTATTAAATTCAGGGGTGCAAATATAGGACTTTTTTGATATAATTCGACTAAATTCAAAAAATACCTGCAATGTTATTCACTTTCCTTCCTTCATAACTTGAGTTAGAAGCTCCAGATTCCAAGCTCCAAGTTCCAATGGGCACGCTTATAGACACAATGCGGTCCAAGTTCCAAGTTCCAATGGACACGTTTATAGACACAATGCGGTTCTCCAAGTTCCAAAAGGTGCGGTTATGGACACAATGCGGTTCTCTAAGTTCCAAGTTCCAAAAAGTGCGTTTATGAACACAATACGGTTCTCTAAGTTCCAAGTTCCAAAAGGTGCGGTTATGGACACAATGCGGTCCAAGTTCCAAGTTCCAATGGACACGTTTATAGACA
>JAAFIA010000057.1 GCA_013298545.1 Bacteroidota bacterium
GTTCAGTCATTCACCATGACAACTTCTGTTGAGCAAGTTGATTTGAGTACTTACGAAGGTGGTATGTACCTCGTTCGTATTACTTCAGGCAACGAGGTTAACGTTGTTCGCGTAACCAAACAATAAACCCTAAATAGATTTACGAAAACGTCCCGTTAGCAAAACTAACGGGACGTTTTCATTTTAAGAATATGCACTTATGCGGGTTTGTGTACGGGCTTATGAAGATGTAAGCTACGCGAAGTCTTTGCTCTGATGGATTGACACAATGCCGAATCGCTTGCTAAATGACATCCAAATCCGGGAATCATCGTTTTAATTTTTTGTTGCCAGTGGCTCGAATGGAATTTCTCTGGAAAACATTGCTCCAATAATTCAAGCATAATACTTACAGAAGTAGAAGCTCCTGGCGACGCTCCAAGCAATGCCGCAATAGAACCATCCGCCGCATGAACGATTTCTGTGCCAAATTCTAAAACACCACCAAGGTCCTCATCCTTTTTAATAATTTGAACCCGCAATCCCGCATCTTCTAACTTCCAATCGTCTAATTGTGCCGTAGGCATAAACTTCCTTAGCGACGCAAGCCTTTCTTCAGCAGTTTGACTTACTTGATCTATCAAGTACTTTGTCAATGGTATATTATGCAGTCCCGCCGAAATCATGGGAATGATGTTATCAATTTCTAACGATGCGGGTAAATCCAAAACCGAGCCTTGTTTCAAGAACTTTGTGGAGAAACCAGCAAATGGTCCGAAAAGCAATGCTTTATGCCCATTGATGATGCGTGTATCGAGATGTGGTACACTCATGGGTGGCGCACCTACTTCGGCCTTGCCATACACTTTTGAATTATGAAGATTGACAACTTTTTGATTTTGACAAATTAGCCATTGTCCACTTACCGGAAATCCGCCATATCCTTTTGCTTCAGGAATATCGGATTTGTCTAATAAGGGAAGTGCGCCACCTCCTGCACCTATAAACACAAAACGAGCATCAATGTATTTTTTTACATCGTGCGTTTCGTCCTTCACTTTCAAGTGCCAAGTCCCATCAGCGTTGCGATCAATATCGCGGATCTCGTGATCGAGGTAAATCTGAACATTATCAAACGATTCGAGGTACGCAAACAGAGCACGGGTCAATTCTCCAAAATTAACATCCGTTCCAATCTCCATGCGGGTAGCTGCTAGGCGCTGACCAGCTTCTCGATCTTTCATGATGAGTGGCATCCATTTGCGCAACGTGCTGCGATCTTCGCTGTATTCCATCTCTTCAAACAAAGCAAATTGCTGCAATGCCTCAAATCGTTTTTTGAGAAAGCCGATATTTTCATCTCCCCACACAAAACTCAAATGGGGTACACGATGAATAAATGTAGTTGGGTCGGTAATGTATTTTTCTTCGGCTAAGTATGCCCAAAACTGTTTAGAAATCTCGAAGGCCTCCGCAATTTTTACCGCTTTTTTGGTGTCAATTGTACCGTCTTCTTTTTCTGGTGTGTAATTCAATTCACAAAACGCACTGTGCCCTGTTCCCGCATTGTTCAAGGCGTCTGAACTTTCAGCGGCAATCGTTTCAAGACGTTCATATACTTCAATGCTCCACGATGGCTCTAGTAATTTGATGAATACACCAAGTGTTGCACTCATGATTCCTGCGCCAATGAGTACGACATCGGGTTTAGATTGGGGGGCATGATGATTTTCGAAAAATGACATTTCGCTATGCTTTGGTTGTTGTAAAACTAATTAAATCGAGCGTTTTATTTTTAGTAAATTTGAAAAACAAAACACAAGGTGTTTATCAAGCCTAAACCAAATTTGTGAAACATACTTAGTTGAACTCTCCGATGAAAAAAATCCTGATTTTATTACTCGTATTCGTCTGCAACGCACCGATGCGTATGGCCGCTCAAACGAACGTATATGCACCCGCAGATTCAAAACCAGTGAGTTTAGGTTTTAGTGTGGAACTACAATCAAAAGTGCTCAATGAAACACGAACCTTGAACATCCTTTTGCCAATCGGGTATCATCCCGATTCTGCAACAACATATCCTGTCATTTATTTACTCGATGGATCTGCCGACGAAGATTACATGCATGTGGGAAGCCTTGTGCAATTCTTGAATATGTACAGCATTGTCCCCGATGCTATTGTTGTTGGTATTGCAAACATTGATCGCAAGCGCGATTTCACCTTTCCGACTACGGTTGCTGAGGATAAAAAGACATTTCCAACCACAGGCGGTTCGGCCAAATTCATTGCATTTATTGAAAATGAATTGCAGCCGTATATTCAGATGAATTATAAAACCAATAATTCTAAAACCATCATCGGCCAATCGCTTGGCGGTCTCTTGGCCACAGAAATTTTATGCAACAAACCCGATTTGTTTACACACTACGTCATTGTCAGTCCGAGTCTTTGGTGGGACAATGAATCACTCTTGAAAAAACTGACAAAAAAATTAGAAACAACACCGCTAGCCAACAAAAAAATTTACCTCTGTGTTGGAAACGAACATCCGACGATGGTTGCTGATGCGAAAATCTTAAATGGTATTTTAGAAGAGCAAGCAAAGAAATCGAGCACGTTATTTTTTCAATACTTCGAGAAAGAAGACCACGCGACCATTTTGCATCGTGCGGTGTATGATGCCTTGGAGCGTTTTTATCCGAAAGAAAAAAGTAAGTAAATACAAGTCGAGAGATGGCAAAACGGAAATCTAAACTTACATTACTGCTTTGTTTTGTTTTTTGCTTTTGCTCGGCGCAAGAACAGATCAACGAATCGTTCTTGAGTTTTGAACTTGCCGGAAGCGGCGGATTGGCTTCCTTAAATTACGAACGTTCATTTCATAAAAACGATTCGCGAAAATTTTTATGGCGCACCGGATTTAGCCTTGCTCCGATCGACAAGAACAATGGTGTTGTTTTAGTGTTTCCGCTCATGGTGCATGGTGTCTTTGGTGCAAGCAAACATAAGTTGGATGTTGGTATCGGACAAACCATTTCGATAAGTACAAAAGCTGCGTTTTTTATCCTCCTACCAACATCTATCGGCTATCGGCTTGAGCCTTCAGATAAGCGTTATTACTGGCGTTTTGCTTACACGCCAATTTTCTCCTACCTCATCGACTTTCAAATGCAGCAATGGGGCGGAATTGCATTTGGTTACAGACTTAAAAACTGAGCTTATGCGAAACTATGCGATAACGATACTGCTACTTGTTGCTTTAGTCTCGTGCAATAAGAAAAAGTTTTTTGATGGGCCAAACGCCTATAATGACGGCTTCGAGAGCTATGCCGCAATTGATAGTCTGATTGATGGGAAGGATACGCACTGGTCGTATTTTCAACAGACGTTTGCGGGCAATGCCTTGTCGATTGATACCAGTCAAACACATTCGGGACAAAAAAGTGTGCGGTGTTATGCCGAAAAATCAACTGCTGCTGATGGTGCGTCTAAATGTAGTTTTACAAAACAGAACATGGCCTTTTGGCAAAACGAAATCATGGTGGTTGAAGCGTGGTATTATATTAAAGATACGGCGAAAGCCGACTGGTTATTTTTAATGGATCTTGAAGAGCAAACGGCCATTGGTGCTGGGCCTGGCATGCGATTAGCCTTGGTTGATGGGTACATCCGTGTCGAGCATAAATACAACAATCCAGACATCATTCAACCCGCAGGAAGAGAAGTTACTTTTCCAAGAAATCAATGGGTGCATCTGAAATTTGAAACCAAATTGCATAAAAAAGAAAAAGGCTATGTACGTGTTTGGCAAGATGATGTACTCATCATCAGTCAAGACAACTGGAATACGTTACCACACGATTTGCTTTATTTTCAGCAAGGAACAAAAGGCATGTATAGCAGCGTAGAATTTGGAATCACAGCCAATTCGCGCGATAATACCCTTGTGCTGTTTGTCGATGATGTGAAAATTTATAAGCGCGATTGATGATACGGTTCTAACGCATTACCCCACAATTTCCAATCGCGCAAACTTCAAGAGCAATTGTTTTTGTCCACCAAGATCAAAAGCCACGGTTGCTTTGTTATTGGGGAATGTTCCTTCCAATGCCGTTACGCGACCTGTTCCAAAACGATCGTGTTTGACCACCGATCCAATTTGTAAATCTTTTAAATGACTGTTGTCAAGCGGCGTTGGTGCAGCGTTAGCAACATTGGCTTTGACCAAGTTTTTCTTTCCGGCGGGCGGTGTAGCTGGCGTGGCTGTTGTTGCTTTGGCCCCATTGCTTTGCAAGGGTTTTCGGAAAAATGGCTTCGTATTGGTTTTCGGTTCATCAAACAAATCGCTTCCCGGACGCGCGGCGGCGTTAGCATACGTGATGTGTTCTAAATCAATTTCTTCAATAAACCGGCTTGGCTCAGAACGCGTAAGGTTGCCCCATTTGTAACGCGTTTCGGCATACGAAAGCGTGCATCGTTTTTCGGCGCGAGTAATGGCTACATAAAACAAGCGTCGTTCTTCTTCCAAATCGGAACGCGAATTGAGCGATAGCGGCGAAGGAAACAAATTCTCTTCGAGGCCAACGATATAAACGTATTTAAATTCCAATCCTTTCGCCGCATGAATCGTCATGAGCGAAACTTTATTCAAATCTTCTTCTGTGTCTTTCGCATCCGCATCTGTTAGCAAAGCAATGTCTTGCATAAACTGATCGAGTGTGCGCAGCGGAATTTCTGTTTCGTCGGCACGATTTTCTACTTCGTGTTCCAGCTCGATACGTTGCAGTTCGGGATCGTTTTCTTCTACCAAATCAATTGCCGGAGCAAGATCGCCGTCCGAAAATTCTTTCAACCCATTGAGCAATTCTTGCACGTTATCGTAACGGCTTACCCCTTCGGGCGATTTATCGGAATACAATTCGCGCAGCAAACCCGAATTGTTAGCAATGTGATTGCCCAGATCGTAAGCCGGTTGTACTTGCAGCGCGACCTGAAACGATTGAATCATGGTCATAAATTCCTGCAATTTGCTAATCGTTCCCGCATTGAGGGGCAAATTGAATTCAATCAAATTTTCAATCACCGTCCATAAACTCACATCATTATCGCGGGCAGCAATTAGAATTTTGTCTAAAGTCGTATCGCCAATACCGCGGGCAGGATAATTGATCACCCGTTTCAACGCTTCCTCGTCGTGCGGATTGATGCACAACCGAAAATACGCCAACATATCTTTTACTTCTTTGCGTTGGTAAAAAGACATGCCGCCATAAATGCGATACGGGATATTCAATTTACGCAAGGCTTCCTCCATCGAACGGCTTTGCGCATTGGTACGGTAAAGAATTGCAAAATCTTTATTGTGAATTTGATTTTGCATTTTCGTTTCAAAAATACTGCGCGCAATGAGTTGTCCCTCCTCATTATCAGACATAGCTTTAAGCAAACCGATTTTATCACCGCTCGAATTGGCCGTCCACACTTTTTTCTCCAGTTGATCGCGGTTATTTTTAATGACTTGATTGGCCGCTTGAACAATCGTATCGGTACTGCGGTAATTTTGTTCCAACTTGAACGTTTGCATATCTGGATAATCGCGCTCAAAATTCAGGATGTTCTGAATGTTTGCACCACGAAACGCATAAATCGATTGCGCGTCATCGCCCACGACACAAATATTTTGAAACTTGGCCGCAAGTTGCTTTACAATCACATACTGCGAAAAGTTGGTATCTTGATACTCATCCACCAAAATAAAACGAAACTTATCTTGATACTTGTTCAACACATCGGGATAATCGCGCAAGAGCACATTCGTGTTAAACAGTAAATCGTCGAAATCCATAGCACCCGCTTTGAAACAGCGCCGTGCGTATTGGTCATACACCACACCTATTTTCGGTTTCCCGCTCATGCGGTCTTCTTCAATAGCGGTAGGATTTTGGATGTATGCTTGAGCCGAAACCAGGTTATTTTTTGCCGCCGAAATGCGCGACAAGACCATGCCCGGTTTATAAATTTTATCGTCGAGTCCTTGTTCTTTAAGAATCGTTTTAATCAGACTTTTAGAATCTTCCGAATCGTAGATGGTAAAATTGCTGGGGTAGCCCAACCGCTCCGCTTCAGCGCGCAGAATACGGGCAAACACGGAGTGAAACGTACCCATCCAGATATTGCGCGCTTCACTTTTTGAAACAATTTTGCCAATACGCTCTTTCATTTCGCGCGCGGCTTTGTTGGTAAAGGTGAGTGCAAGGATATTGAACGCATCAGCACCGATATTGATCATGTGCGCAATGCGGTAAGTGAGTACACGAGTTTTTCCAGATCCAGCACCCGCCACAATCATGACAGGGCCTTCGGTGCATTCTACGGCGGCACGTTGTACCGGATTTAATTCGTCGAGGTATGTTTTATCCACAGGAATTGAAAAGCTAGGCAGGTTGCGTCCTAACGTTGAAACGCATTTGCATGCAAAGATAAGCACTTGTGGGGAGGCTTGGCGAGGTGTGGAAAAGTGTTGAAAATTTGGGTACGGTTGTAGCTCGACCTTCGTCGTCTGGTTGTTTTAAGCTAAAAAAGACCTACGTTATTTTGTTTTTTCATCCAATCTTTTGGGTCTGGTAAAGAAAGACCCATACGCCCTGCTTATTGCAAGTATTTTCTTCCTTACACCGCGAAAATCTCATCCGGGTTTGAAAACGCTTTGAACTCAAGCGGATTTCCGCTAAAATCGAATACAAACATGGTCAATTGTTCGCCCAATTTCCCTTCGTATCTTTTTTGAGGCTTTACAACGAATTCGATTTGCGCTACTTCAAGCTTGTTTTGTATGCGTATAAATTCATCACTTGTAAGCACGCAACCAAAGTGCGGAATAGGCACACTGATGCCATCAACTTTCCCACAATAATCTAAACTCGGAAAGTTCTCGCTCACATGCGCAGAAAGCTGATTGCCAAAAAAATTAAAATCAATCCAAGTCTCCGTCGATCTTCCTTCTTCGCATCCCAATATATCCACATAGAATTTCCGAGTCGTGTCGATGTCTTTTACCTTGAAGGCGTAGTGAAATGCGTTCATTCGATGTATGATTTATTTTTAATGCAACCCATATTCCAATTGCTGCCTTGATTCCTTTTTTGCGTAAAAAGTAAAAATACAAAACAGTCTTGCTTGATTCCAAAAAGTCGCAAAATTCTAGATTCGCAGCAGTACGATTTTAGGGCTAACATTCAAACGAGCTAAGAAGCTGCTTATGGATGACTTACTCCTTCATGAATTAAAAAATCTTTTACAGGTGTCCACTTTATATTGGAATACCTATCGTTGTCATATTTCTGGAAAACAATTCTTCCCTCCATGATATCTCTCATATATTGCATCCCTTGCCAAGCTGGATATAATTCATTTTTTGAAGGAGCGAAAAATCTTGTTACACGAATGAGGAAATTTAAAAGACCAATGCCACCTGGCCGGAATAGCTTGTATTTATTTGCTGTTATTTCAGTGAGCAATTTCACAAAATCATTACACGAAAGTCGGTCTCCAGCAATTCTTAAATACCTAGGTGTGTCTTCGTCTAGTGCTGCTTCTGCCGTAAACTCAGCAACATTCTGTGTGGTTGTAAATTCGATTATTTGATTCGCATTGCCCCAACATAAAATTCGTTTTTGCTTAAAAAGGATCAAAGGCATATCGGTAGTTAATAAATCCATAAATGGGCCATTGAAAATCGTTGTTGCTTGAATAGGACGTGTTTCAATATACCGATGAAATGCTCTTCTGAAATCTAAATTTCTATTTTGACCTTCTTTTAGATTTGTAAAATCACTGGAATAATCACTTGGAATAAATCGAGGAACATTTGCTTCCACCGCCGCATCTAAAAATATTTTTTGCGCATCAATTATCGTTTCGTGTAACCCGGCCAAAGCCGATACGAAACAATGCGCCCCAATGCAATGCTTAGAAATCTCGGATTTATTATTTGTATCAACCTGAAAAACATGCGCCCCCTTCTGTTCTAATTCTTTTATTTTATGTATAGCTGTTTCTAAACGGACAATTGCTCGCACCTCGACATCTTTCGCCAATAATTCGGTTACAATCCTGCCACCTAAATTCCCCGTTGCTCCTGCGATTACTATTATTTTTCTCATACTACGTTTGCAATTCGTCTATTACTGTTTTTAGTTTGTGTTATTTGTTGGAATGACTGCTATTTTTTTTCATAACAAAACAAAGCCCCGTCAATTTGTCTGTCTTGACCAAGTTGTTTCTATTCCAGTTATTTTATTTGTGGTCGTCTCTATTTAGATTTTTCAGGCATCACAACGCTTCGATATTTGCAAGCTCCGCTAGATGGAGTAAAAATACAACAGGATTGTTTAATTCCTACAAACCACATCATACCTTCCCGATCAATCGTAGTCTTTAAAGGAAACGAGTTCGCTTTACCCCCAGTGCGTCAAGTACAGTCTGTTAAAAACTATTCAAAATTTGACATAAAACCCATTCGTCCAGACCCGCTTTGATCTGTTTTATTTAAATTTGACCACAAAATTATTAAATCCGTAGTGAAAGCTGTACAAACCCGAGTTGTTGCCGATTTAAATCAGGAACTTGCCTTGCGCTTACGTTCGCGCGACACGCTTGCGTTGCGTGAGGTCTATGACCAATATGCACCACTACTTTTAGGCTTGATTCGGTGTCAAATTGTGGACCAGCACCAAGCAGAAGACCTTTTGCAGCTTACGTTTATAAACATTTGGGAACGCTCTGCTAGCTTTGATCCTGATCGCGAAAAACTGATTGTTTGGATGATTCGCATTGCCCGCGAAGTTGCCCAAAAGGAGAAAAAGCCAAATTTTGCTACACCAGCAATCCAAACGCCAGAAAATAGCGTAAATACCTCCAATGCAACTGTCGTGCATCAGACATCTGCGCTCGATTTAATTTTGTTGAAAGGCATGCCTATAACGGACGTTGCTACAATTTTAAATCTAACCAAAGCAGCCGTTCAACAACAAATCCGACAGGAAATTTTAAATCACCGCAATAAAAAGTAGCCATGTTTGACCCACAAAAATATATCGAAAGCGGAATTTTAGAGCTTTATGTGCTTGGGCAAACGCTTGCAGCAGAAACGCACGAAATTGAGCAACTGGCACAAACCTATCCCGAAATTCGTTCCGAAATCGAAGCCATCCAACATGGTTTAGAGGCATATACCCGTCAACACGCCATGCAGCCGCACGAAACCGTTGGCCCCATGCTTTTTGCAACCGTACGGTACATGGATCGGCTCGGAAATGGTGAAACGCCGGCCAACCCGCCGCTGCTTCACCAACATTCTAAAAAAGAAGATTACGCCGAATGGCTCAATCGCGCTGACTTAAATCAAACCGACGATTACGACAATATCTTTCTACACCTTATTGGACATAATCCACAAGCAACAACAGCGCTCGTATGGATTAAAAAAATGGCGCCCGATGAAGTTCATCACGATCAATACGAACGTTTCTTTATTTTAGAAGGAACCTGCGACATTACCGTTGGCAACGAAGTGCATGCATTAAAACCTGGCGATTATTTTCAAATTCCACTTCACCACGATCATTTTGTAACCGTAACTTCGGCTCATCCGTGTAAAGTCATTTTGCAACGCGTAGCAGCATAATCGCATTTCCAATGTTTAAGTTCCAGATTACAAGTTCCACGGAATGGTACTTATGGACACATTGCGGTTATAAAATTAAGTTCCAAATCCCAAACATAGCACGCTCTAATTTGATGCTTGGTACTTAAAATTTTGAATTTGCACCTTGTACCTAGAGATTTGGAACTTGAAATCTGGAACTTGGAACTTGGAACTTGAAACCTGAAACTTGAAATCTGGAACTTGGAACCTGAAATTTGGAACTTGGAACCTGAAATTTGGAACTTGGAACCTGAAATTTGGAACTTGGAACTTGGAACCTGAAACTTGAAACTTGGACCTTGGAACTTGAAATCTGGGACTTGAAACCTGAAATCTGGAACTTGGAACTTGGAACTTGGAACCTGAAATCTGGAACTTGGAACCTGAAACTTGAAACTTGAAACCTGAAACTTGAAACCTGGAACTTGGAACCTGAAATCTGGAACTTGGAACTTGGAATCTAAAACCACACTCAATCCACTTTTTTCTCCTGCCAACGCGTATTTTTCCACACCTGTTGCTCCTCCTTCGAAAGTAAAGTCCAGGCCACAACGCGGCTGATTTTATTGCCTTGCCCCATCGGAATTGTTTTTACTTCAACTGCCTGTATTCGGGCCAACGCATCATAAATCCGATCCAAATTTGCTTTCTTAGAAACTAAGGTCGAGAACCAGAAACACGAATTTGCAAACTGACGACTTTGTTTAATCATGTTTTGAATAAAACGCTCTTCCCCACCCGCACACCACAACTCGCGCGACTGTCCGCCAAAATTCAACACCGGTTTTTCAACCAATTTCCCTTTCAAATTCGATACTTTTTTGACCGCGCTGGCATGTGCTTCTTCGGGCGAAGCATGAAATGGCGGATTGCACACCACACAATCGATGCGCTCTTCTTTTTGAATGATGCGGTAAAAAATATCGTTCGGATCGGTTTGTAAGCGGCAGGTAATTTTTCCTTGAAGTGGAGGATTGGCAGCAATGATTTTCTCCGCCGCAGCCAGCGCAACGGGATCAATATCTGAACCAATAAATTTCCAGCCATACTCATGCACACCAATCAACGGGTAAACGCAATTGGCACCAACACCAATGTCCAAGCACGTAATTTTTTCACCTGTTGGAATTTTACCATAATTGCTCGAACGCAATAAATCAGCAAGGTGATGGATATAATCGGCGCGGCCCGGAATCGGTGGACACAAATACCCTTCAGGAATATCCCAATCCGCTACGTTGTAATGATGTTTCAACAAGGCCTTATTGAGCATCTTCACCGCTTCGGGATTAAAAAAGTCGATGGTTTCCGAATTGTAGATATTTGTTGTAACAAATGCTTCCAATTCTGGACAAACCGCAATCAGCGCCTTCAAATCGTAACGTTCGCGGTGTTGGTTGCGAGGGTGTAGTTTTGTTTTTTCCTGAGCCTGTTCTTTCATAAACGAAGACACACATCGAAACGCTTGGCGCGTACGATTTGTCGGCTCAAAGGTACTTATTCAATTGTAATATCATATTTGGCCAATAAGCCAGCAATTCCAGCATGCGAAAATTTGGCCTTGCGGATTTTATTTTTCTCTGGGTCGAGTGCATAATTGTACGAACTGCGCAGATCGGCTTTTTCTAAAATCGTTTGATCAAAGACGGCTTGAGCAAAATCGCATTCCTCAAACAAACTTCCGGTAAAATCGGCCTCCGTAAAATCGACCTCGTGTAAACTACACGCTTTGAAATGTGTTTTCTTCAACACCAGTTTGTAAAAAGTAGCAAGGTTGAGTAAGCACTTCTCAAAACGCATCGCCAACAAAAACGGATTACAATGTTCAAAATGTACGCCTAACAGTTTGCATTCCGAAAATTGAACATTCCGAAAAGCGGTTTGCACCAATTTAACCGAACTCATGTTGCAATGAACGAATGTACAATCTGTAAAAATCAGATGCGATAAAACCGCCGACGAAAAATCGCACGAAATAAACTGGCAATTGTCATATTCTCCAACAGTTAAAGGCGTTTCCGAAAAATTAATTTTCTCAAACGTCTGTTCGTCAACGTAGTGTTTCTGCATACTCATCTTGTTGTTGTAAAATAATATGTTCAATTCTTTCTATTTCCCAAAATGACTATCAATATATGCAATTGCCTCTGCTTGTGTTTTTACGGAGAATTTTTTATACCGTTCGTGTACATCCACAATTTCATCCAACGCATCGCGCACCAAGTCTTTATTTTCCCAACTTTTCAGATGCTCGACCACAGTTTCCAAGCAGCCTTTTTTGTAGGCAATCTGTCCCAAGACATGCACAAGCGTATGGCGTACGCGAGCCGTTTTATCGTGTTGCAGTTCTTGCAGCATGGGCAAAATATCTTGTGGGCATTTCCGTCCACGCAATTCGATGCCATGACATATTTCGCGACGAATTTCTTTGTCGTCGTGATGCAAATACAATTTTGCCCAAGCCAACACCGGATTCGGATTCACTTCGCCCATTTTCTTAATTGAACCAATAACCGCATTGCGTGGCGAATGGTGCGTATCAAACAATCCCTGATCAAAAAAATGTTGCACGACATTGAAATCATACTTCCCAATTTCTCCCGCAGCATTTATCACCGTTTGCCGAACGCGAAAACTTTCGTGCTGCAACAAGGCATTCAAAAGCTGCATGACTTTAGAACGCAGATCGCGATGTAAAAAATAAATACGTCCAATTAGTTGATACGCTGTTTTTCGGATGTACGTATCAGCATCATCAAAATAAGATACCGTTTGCGCAATTTCGCCTTGCTCCAGCTCATGCACCAGAACCTGATGCATCGAAGCAATTAACGCATCGCGCTCGGCTTTAGAAAGTTCGTAGAATGCCATCGTGATCGTTCTTCAATAACGAAAAAATCAATGAGTCATGAAAAACCTCGTCGCGGTAAAAATGCTCGCGCAAAAAACCTTCTTCTTTAAAATTTAATTTTCGTAACAATTTCTGTGAAGCAATATTACTCGGTCCCACGCACGCTTCAATACGATTTAGTCCCAATTCCGCAAAACCATACGCCACAATGCGTGTAGCCGCTTCGGTCATCAATCCTTGACGTTTATGCTCTTCTTTAAAAAGATCGTATCCAAATTCCGATCGTTTGTGTTCCTCGAACCAATTGTGAAACCCGCAGCCACCAATGATTTCATTTGTTGTTTTATCGATCAATTGAAATTTGACAAATGGTTTTTGATGTACCGCAAATCCTTTTTTAAACCAATTCACTTTTCGAGTAAAGGCCGCATCGGTATGCAAACCCAATTCGGAGCGAATTTCCTGTTCCGAACAATGTTCAAAAAAATACGCGCATTCTTTCGCCGTTATGATTCGCAAGCGCAAACGTTCCGTATCTAAAAATTGAAATTCAAGGGGTGCCGCCATTTTATTGTCGTGCCAATGTGTTTAACCTTCCAAATTCAACAAACGTCCTTCGGCATTAAATCTTGCCGTTACGCGATTATCCTTTCGTGTTCCAGAAACTACTTCGTCTGTTTGCAAAACAGTATAGCCTTTGGCCTGAAGGTAATTTACAAATGCACGTTGTTGATTCATTTCGAACTGCGAAATAAATTGTGGGAACGCAGAAAAAATACGCAAATGATTTTCTGGTAAAGCTTGTTCGCGATCATCGGCAGGAATGGTTACCAACATGGCACCTTTTCCGAAATCGGCAATATAATAACCGCGTGCTTGAAACATTTCCAAAGCAATCAAACCAATAAAGTGCATTTGAGCTTTCGAAAAATCAAATGTGCTGGTGCTGAGTAAATCAATGCCATTTTTTTCGCCATACTGTTTCAATTGAACCGCCTGTTCCAACAAATGCTCCGGCAATCCCGATTGCGTATTGGCCCAAGCCCAAAGCCAATTTTGAGAACCATGCGAAAATGTCCCAAGAATTTGAATCGGAAAATGCAACTCGCCACCAAATGTAATTTCGCCTTTTCCAATATCCGCATTCCAATTTTTCCCACCAACCAATTCTGCAAAATCAAGTTGTTTATCAAAAGCAATTCCGCCGTAGCGCTCAATCAATTCTTGTTCCGATTGGCAGGGTGAATCATTTGCTATCGTTTTCATAACTTTTTGATTTAACAGATTAGGCAATTTTCAATGCATTCTTTTTAAACAGTTGTACCGCAATCACATTCATGACTGTTCCAATGAGGAATAAGACCGCCAGTCGTGTTAAAAATGTTGGATCAACCCAATCGAGTTTGCGCCAAAAAATATCGTAGAACCCTTGAATTGACCAATAATTTACAGTAAACACCGACATTTTCTGCATAAACTCGGGCATGGCAAACGTAGGAATCATACTACCGCCAAAACAACTCATGATGAGTACAATGAGTGTTGACATGCTTTGCACTTGCTGCCGCGTTTTAGCAAAAGAAGCGATCAACATACCAAAACTCGCACACGCATAAGCAGAAGCAAGAATCATAAACAAAAGTGGAATGATGTGCGAAAAAATATCGAGGCCAAAAGCAAACTTCGCAAACAAAAACATCACCGTCAATTGCAACGTTGAAATGATGTTTGCAGAAATCATTTTCCCAAACAAAATCTGGTTAGGCGGCAACGGCGAATACAACAAACGCTTCAATGTACCTTCTTGTTTTTCTTCCAAAATACTCGCACCCATAGCAATCACGGCAAACAACAACATCATGATGGCCGTTCCAGCCACCGCATGAATCAAGCCGGGTGAATTTTCCTCTTCCGCAATCAATGAAGTTGTACGAATAAATGATTCTTGCTTTTGTTGCGATTGACCACCACCCATATCGGAAGCAATCTGCGCGTGGATTTGTGCGCGCGATGCAGAATCCATATCGGGATATTGCCGATCAAAATTGGCCAATGCGTTTTTGAGCATCGACTTCCCGCCAATCATCGCCATCAACTTTCCAGTCAAAGCTCCTTGAAGAATAGCAATTTCAGCCTCTTTCGATGCGTCGTATTTAAACTCTACAGGAGGTTTATTGCCAGCATCTAGTGAATCCGAAAATCCTTCATGAAAAATCAATACCGCTGCTTCATCGCCTTTCTTCACCCGCATTTCCGCACTATCGCGTTGCATGCGTTTTACACGAAACTCAGGAAGCGAATCCAGTTGATCGATTATTTTTTTTGATCCCAGCGAACCATCATCATCTGCTACAAGTAATCGGCGAGGTCTTGCCATTTCTTTTTCGCCACCTACGCCACCAAATGCAAAAGCAAAAAGTGTGATTAGCGCAATGGGCACAGCAAAACCCAGAATCATCGCACGTTTATCGGCGAAAAATAATTTTAAGTCTTTTATGGCAAGTGTAAACATACTAGTCGCGTAATTGCTTTCCGGTGAGACTTAAAAAAATGGTTTCCAAATTAACACCTTGAATATCGATGTGTGTAATCGACAATCCGATACGGTTGCATTCCAATATAACAGTCGATAAATCGGCCTTCGCATCGGAAGATAAAAACCGAACAACACCATCTTCGCGCACAATCGAATTGTGTGTAGTCGCCAATTGCTGAAACAATACATCATCCAGATTACTAAACGACACCACAATGGTTTCATCAATTTTACTCAACGATTTCAATTCTTCCAACGTTCCTTGCGCAATGATTTGGCCATTATCCATAATTCCAATCCGATCGCAGAAACGCTCCGCCTCTTCCATGTAATGCGTTGTATAAACAAAGGTCATTCCTTCTTGATGCAATTTCGCAATTACTTCGTAAATCAAATTACGGCTTTGTGGATCGATACCAACTGTTGGTTCGTCCATAAAAATAATTTGTGGTTGATGCAACAAAGCAGCAGCAATATTGATGCGGCGTTTCATACCACCCGAATACGTTTTAATTTTCTCGTTGCGGCGTTCGTATAAACCAAACAAATGCAACATCTCATCAATCCGTTTCTTCAAGACCTCAACTGGCACTTGGTACAAACTTCCCCAAAACAAGAGGTTGTCAAATGCGGAAAGATCATTGTATAAGGCAATTTCTTGTGGCACAACACCAATGTTTTTTTTACACGCGGTGGGATTTTTTTTCAAATCAAATCCGGCAATAGAAATTTCGCCTTGGCTAGGCTCAACAATTGTACTGAGAATGGAAATGGTGGTTGTTTTTCCTGCGCCATTGGGGCCGAGCAATCCAAAAAACTCGCCTTTTTGAATTTCAAACGAAATACCTTTGAGTGCTTCAGCAGCATCGTATTTTTTCCGCAGGTTAGAAACTGATATCATGCAACAATAATACGGATAAAAGAAGAATCAGTCTGTTTTTAACTTCACCGGAATCCATACTTCTTCTTCCGAATTGGGATCGTCTTTTTTATATTTTTCGCCAAGTAATTCAAAATGTGGCCGCTGATCCAATGCGTAGCCCGATTGCGGCAACCAATTCGTATAAAGTTGTTGAAAGAACACGGGAGCCGGAATGGTGGCTTTGTAATCAAAAACCGCATACAAACCGCCAACAAGCACAAACGATTCCATGCCTTGCGGAATAGCATCAAAATTCAACACTTCGGCCAAGGCCCATTTGAGATATGTCCTACTCGGATCGAATGCTTGCGAAAAATAATCGGGAGGATAAACTTGTAATGAAAATAAATTGGAATGAAGTGTATGCCCAATTTCGTTTCTGCGCGGCATAAATGTTTGCCAAAGCAAGCCTGTTTGATTATTGGTGAACGATGTTTCGACCTTTAATCCAATTAAGTTTTTTGCTGGACTGATTTCAAAACGTGGTTGCATCACTCATTTCGTTTTTCCACCATCTTGCTGATCAAACGCTTCGTCAATAGGCTCCCACAATTCGATTTTATTTCCTTCCGCATCGAGAATGTGAATGAACTTACCATAATCATACGTTTCCATGGCATCGAGAATCGTAACACCTTCTTTCTTCAACTCTTCTACAAGCGCCTCTAGATTAGCAACGCGGTAATTGATCATAAACTCTTTGGTCGATGGTGCAAAATAGGTTGTTGTTTCTTTAAACGGACTCCATTGTGTCGTTCCTTTTTTAGTAGAATCGTCAGCCTCTCGCCACTCAAACATAGTTCCATACTGGTCGGTATTGAATCCGAGATGCGTCTTGTACCAGTCTTTCATTTTTTGGGGATCTTTACATTTGAAGAAAATGCCGCCAATTCCGGTTACTTTTTTCATGGTTGTAGGTTCTTGTATTGGTTTGGAAATAATTGATTTAAACGCAAAGCCAAAACAAAATGAAATGGCAATGGCGAGTCCGATAATACTTGTTTTTTTCATGCTTACATAAATCAGTTGATTGGAAATTTTGCCTCAATCGCTTTTCGTTTCAACGGGCCGCCATGACCAACAAAAAACGTATCGGCCCGAAAGTTCAACATTTTCCGAATAGATTGATCGACTTGTTCAATGCTATCCATAAAATAATGATAGTCTGGACGATCTGAAAAAAAGCGTCCGCCCAAAATCCCTCCCATAAGCAAATCGCCAATGATCGCTTCGTTTCGATCTGTTACAATCGAGATACTTCCTTGCGTATGTCCGGGTGTGAATTGGATTTTTGCGTCAACACCAAATTCGTGCAGGTTAATTTCTTCATCGATAATTAAATCGGCAACAAATGCAGGATACGGTTTATTGATAAATGGTTTAACCAAAAATGCAGTAATGCCTTTGGTTTTTATTTCGCCATTGGTTCCTTGATCTGACATAAATCGATCGGCAACATGAATGGCCGTAGGAATTTTATGGGTATGCAACAATTCTTGCGTACTGCCGCAATGATCGGCATGACCGTGTGTGTGAAGAATAAGCGAAATATCCTGCAAGGTCAAGCCCTGCTTTGCAAGTGCGGCAATGATTTTCTGAGCCTCGTTGGGATTACCCGTATCAATCAAAATATTTCGGTCTCCCTGCAACAGGTAGCAGTTCGATATGGATAGTTTTATCTGAGTAATCTTGGCCATCCGATTTGAGCAAGCAAACTAGTTTGGTTAAAAGTAGTTTATTTATCTCTTTCCATGAAATAGACTCAACTCGTTATCCGAATCCGTGAGACATATTTTGTAGCGGCATAGTCTTTATCAAGGTATAAAAAATAGACATAGCCATCATGCACACTTATTTTTCCCACATACGGAAATGGTATTCGAATGGCTTCTCCAAGAAGTCCTGTTTGCAAATTAATCTCCTTCAATTCCGTGATGCCATCTCTTCGAAAAGAGGCATATACTTTCTGTTGTACTTCATCAAAATAAATCTCATGCCTCCACGTTGCCGTTTGATGAAACGTGATTTCAACTTGTTTCAATATTGTGCCTGTTGAGGAATAACAAGCAATACGCGAATTGATGAAATCGAAAACATAAATGGTATCGCGAATAAGTTGCAATGGTGCGAATACTTCTTTATAAATAGCATTCTCGGCATACAACCGATCAGCTTCTTTTGCAACTTCACTCCGATAAGCTCCAGCAGCATTTTTTTGACTCGAAAAACGTTCTTCCTCCGCTTTCATCGCAAGCGTTTTTTCATCGGCAATTGTCAGCAAGGGGCTTTGTTTTTTCGTAACCCGATTAAACGAAAAATACCCGACAACATGGTTGTGTGTCTCAACATCAAAATAATTCATCTTAATTTCTTTTGCACCACTTTTTTGCATAAAGTATAAATTGGCAGAATCTGATGCGATGCAGGGAATAGTTACGTTTTCAAATTCAGTTCTTTCAACGGGTTGGAGCAATTGCAATGAGGTAGAATTATCATAAATCAAGTAAACATGTGTGGCGCATATCAAATGATTGTTACCCAAGCAATCTTTAAACAAACGTTCCGGCTTTTCAGGAATGCTCAACACCTGTAATGTATCAAAAAGTGGATTGAGCAAAACCAATTTTGCTTTTGTAAGTGTATTGCCAAATGTGATGAGAAGGATATTCGTACCATAAAAATCATAATCGAGTACATGGCTACGTTGACTGATAAAAACGGTATCGAGGGGCGATGCGCGAATGGTTACCTCATTCAACTTAATGTCTTTTGGATCAAGTGCGACAAGCAGATTGAGGCGGTTCGCGGCTGTGATGTACAGGTATTTTTTCTCGTAACCGATGTATTGAAAAACGAGCAACAGGGAATCTGATTTGCCTTGAAGTTCAAAAAAGCCATCATCATTGGTCAATGTACTTTGCGTTGTGCCGTCTATTTGAACATTGACACGACTCAACGGTAATTTTGTTGTGCTAGAAATAACTTGGCCAGAAACAAGGTAAGTATTGCGTTGTGCATACAGCGACAAAGCGCATGAGAGCATAAAAAAAAGTATGAAAAATATAGCTGATTTTTTTGTCATGGCTACTTTGATTTAAACGCTAAGAGCCTGTTTAAAATTTGTTTTTGAGAAATGTTATGATGGCTTTTTGTGCCAGACGAGGCGCGTTTTGAAGACCATAGCAGCGCGACTACGGTCAAAAAACGCAACGAAGTATGGTGCAAAAAGGCGCATAACAAACTCAAAGGATAAAATTTAAACAGGCTCTAAACGAGTACCGTCTTTAGCAAATTTAAACATCAACCCTGAACAAAGACGTAATCATATTGATAATTCCATAAATCAGACGGGGCGGTACAATCCATTAAAATTCCAGTTTGAGTTGTACCGTAGGAAAACGTCCGTTTTGAAAAACTGGATGTTCGCGCTGTGTATTTTTATCATACCAATTCAAATACACATTTTGGTGGTTTGTAATATTCTGAATATCCAAAGCCCATTCCAAGGCAATATTGCGTTTAAAATCTTTCCGAATGGTGAGTTTCAAATCAGGCTTAAAATATGTTTTGTTTTGTAAGGTAAATGCCTCGTTGTCAATATAGGTTGCCTCATTATTTGCCTGAGAAGCAGCTATATCAATTGGCGAATAACGCAAGCCTCCGGCTAGTGTTACTTTCACATCGAACAAAAAGCTAAAATTATTTTTTAATTTACGTTCGTAACCACCAAGGACATTGACCACATAATTACCATTAAAAGCCGTATTCCGCCAAACCTGATCGCTGCCTTTATATTCGGATTGATAGAGTGATGTTGTTATTAAAGCATAATAATTTTTACTGAAAAATTTTTCTAGTGTTAATTCTAAGCCATAATTCTTACCTAAACCCGTATTGACCAAATTTTCTTTATACGAATTGCTAAATGATGCGCCATAATTGAGAACAGAATACGATGAAACATTTTTCTCAACAGGAATGTTTGAAAGAAATTGATAGTACGTTTCTATTTTTATACGAAAATCAGAAAGCGGTATCAAGTCATAACTAAGAACAAACTGATTGCTTTTGGAGAAATCTAAATTTCTATTTGTTTCGATGAGCGCATTTGCACCATTATTTTTTCTATAAAAATACATGCCATAAGGTTGTAGCTGATGATGCAATCCATAACCCAAACTCAGTATCTGTGCTTTATTGATTTGATAATTAATAGCAATGCGAGGCTCAACGGCATGCGTTGCATTCAATATAAAATACTGTGCATGTGTTCCCGCATGAAGTGTAAGCAATTCGTTTACTTTGTATTTCCACTGAACGTATGCTTGCAGCAGGTATGTCGATCCTTTAAAATTATTGTTATACCCCCAAAAAGCAGTGCCTACCGCAGGCGAATAGATGAGAGCACTATCTTTTGTAAGGTAATTTATTTGCTCGCCAACAAAACCGGCTTGAAGTGTATTTTTTGTATTCATCTTTTTATTCCAAAACGAGTTGAATACAAACTTATAATTCCTATATCCAAAGCCCCCCGTTCGCTTCAATGACTCGTCGCTTTGTATAGAATCTCTTTTACTGTAATTGCCCTCGTATGTTGCAGCCAATGTTGTTTTAACAAAGGCATTGGAATTCAAAAAGTAGGTGTGGCTAAATCCTAAAATACCGGTGCGTGATCCGAAGTGGACATTTTCTCCTTTGTTTGCGGGCGAAAACTGTGTACTATCGCTTTTATTGTCGTAAAAAACGGTATTGCTTAATCCGCCAATTCCAAACACTTTAAATACACCTAGTTTTTCATTTGCAAAACTTAATTTAAACGAAAGATCTTGGTAGTAAGGAACTGATGCAAAGCCAAGTTTGACGCCAGCCTTAGCTAAAAGAGAAAGCGTTGAGTAACGGTAGCCAATTAAATAGCTTGCATTCTTTTTTTTATTGAATGGCCCTTCAAACAATGCTTCTATACCTAATGCCCCGAGTTGAATAGTTTGCTCATATTTTTGGCTGTTCCCATTCCGTATTCTTACATCAAAAACTCCTGACGTAGCATTTCCATATTCAGCAGGAAATGCCCCAGTCAGAAAATCGGAATTGGAAAGCATTTTATAATTGATGATACTAATAGGCCCACCTGTACTTCCTTGTCCAGAAAAATGGTTGGGATTTGGAACCGGAATACCCTCTATACGCCATAGCAATCCTTGAGGAGCATTTCCACGAATGATAATATCGTTGCGTTGATCGCTTGCACCTGATACACCCGCGTAATTGCGCGCCATACGCGAAGGATCATTTTGACTTCCGGCAAAGCGATTGGCCTCCGCTGTACTAAATGTTCGGCCACTAACACCAACCATATCATTTACTGTTTTATCGCTTGCACTTCCTGCCGTTACAACAACAGTACTTAAAGTCGTCATTAGTTCTTCCAGTTCAATTGTTAAAATCAATTCTTTCCCTGCACTAATTTGAACGGACGATAGTATTTGCGTTTTGTACCCTAAACACTCAATTCGTACTGTTTGTCGGCCAATAGGAACATGAAGCAACTCAAAAACACCCATCGTATCTGTTGTTGCTGCCAAAATGGGATTACTATTTTCAACAATCACGTATGCAAAAGCTAAAGGTGATTTACTCTCTTTATCTGTAATCGTGCCACGGATCGTTTGTTGAATCGTTTGCGAAAAACAAAAATTTGAACAGATAAGTAAAGCGAGTAGGAGACTAATTTTTTTCATTGCGCTGTCGTGTTTTTTGACACAACAAATGTGAATGATATAAAATCAAATCAACTTACCAAATGACAAGAAAAGATAAATAAAATCAGACCAAATATCGCCGATACGTTGGTTCTTCGTAAAGTTTAAATCCATTTTGAGCATACACATACTCGCCTTCTTTCGTTGCATGCAATTCAAAAGCAGTAATACCCATTTGTTTGGCATCTTCGAGCAAGGCTTGTAAAATCGCTTTACAAATTCCTTTCCTACGAAAACTAGGAACGGTGTACATATTCATCACATAGCCCCATTTGCCCGATGGATTTTTAAAATTTCCGGGTTGTTCTCGAATTTGAACAGTACCAATACCTGCAGCAACACCATCGATTCGAGCTAGGAATGAAATGCTGATTTGATTTGAAATGGCTTCTTTAAAAAAACAGGTTAATTGATTTCTTAATGTTTCAATAGCTTCATCTGTTTGTGGGCCACTCAATTCGAGAGCAAACGCCAGACGTAAATCAACAAGAATTGAAATTTCGTCAACGCCTATTTTATGCAGGGTGATTGTTTCCATAAAATTAGATTTCTTGCTCCAGACTAGTGCCGTATTTAAAAACAAGTAGAAGCTGGGCTATTTCCCTTTTTGTGTTGTTCGTTTTTTGGCCTCTTTGGTCAAAGCAAAACTTTCACGTCGCGTTATGGTTTTAATAAATTCTACTTTTCGAAAACGCAAAGCGCTCCAATCTTCATCAATAGCAACAGCACGAACAGGCTCTAATCCCGCTTTGCCGAGATTTTCCCACCCTGTATCGCGGTTAAAATCGCAGGTGTATTTTTTTGAAGTGCCTTTGGGGTAACACATCCAAACAATTGCATCGAGTGCTAATTTGTTTTTATATTGTTTCAATTGCGCATCGAGTTCTGTTTGCTTGGTGGCAAAACAGATCACAAATTCAATGGTTTTTACTTTTTTGACATCGTAGATAATTTCAGCTAGCTTGCTCATCTGTTTCAACTCCGCCTCAAATGATTCGGGGTGATTGATGGCTACAATTGATTTCTGATTTTTGAAATTAAGTTTTTTGAACAAGGGTGTCATGGTGATGTTATTTATTGAATTCGACAAGGCAAATCAGTACGGCAATAAACAGGCAAAGTGGTGCGTAGTATTTCGTATCATTTTGTGCAAATTGCGTATGCTTGATGCTTTTGAAAAATCCGACATACCGAAATTCGCCAATAGCACGAAGCATAAAAATTGATGCCATAATCCAAAGTCCGTACTTTCCCATCCAGTTGGGCAATTGCAATGCAATGAGTTGGGCTTGAACTAACACAAACAAGCCAAAACCGAGCAAGCCTAGTGCGACGATTAGCGTTGGTATAAGTCCGGGCATTTTTACAGGTAGGGCATCGTCTTTTGTTGGAATTACAGCACTACTTCCCCACCGGCCTCCCAATGCCCAATAAATGTGAATGGAAGAAAGCAATAGAAAAATCAGGAATAGCATACTTGCACATATTGCAGTCATGGTAGAGGAGTATTTTTTTTATCTGCTTCTGTTTGATTGTACTATTTTGCTAGTGCTAGCCATGTGTTATAGCAAAGCAGCGTTTACAAACGAATGTTGCTGAAATCAAACAAAGATAAAGAACTTGTTTATTGCGCTGTTATACCATTTTACATGAAAAAACAATGGCTCATATTTCACTTCAAATAAAAATCCCGACTTTTCAGACGGGATCTTTATTTGACAGAACAACTAATTGAGGCTATTTTGCTTCGCCGAGCATAAAACTGAAATCGGCTTTGGCTTTTGTTTTTGGGATGTTGGCTACATAATGGCAGCCCATACAACTGGAACTTACACCATTTGCAAATGGGTTGTAGCGCGGATCGGTGAAGTACTGCACATCAACTCCTGGTCTCAATTTAAAACCGCCATACGAAGGTGGATTCGGGCCTTGTACATACGTTTCCTGAACGGAGTTTGCTAAATACAAGGGTGTCATGGTTTCAAAAAATAACCATTGTGTGCTCACGAGTTGGTAATTGGCCCAAACAGATCCTTTCAAAAGATTTTGGAAAAGTGCGTTCAAACTATCTGCCGATGGATCGTTGATGGGATTGACGCGCGTTACTTGTGTGGGTGCATTCACAGGCGTTCCGTTGGGATTTAACTCGACATAATTTGTGCCTGCGATTGGCTGATTGACTTTACAGGTATCGCAATTGGGATTAAAAAACGATTTGGTGAGGTTATCGACTTGTTCAAATGTTGACCAAACCCAGTTGCCTTGTGTTTGCGTTTTGTGTCCGATGTGTAAACCAACGAGGCCGAGTGTTACCGGATTATCCCCGGGACTTGGTTGTAAGGTATCGTCGTTATACACAATGGCTTTGATGGTGTAGAATCTGGACGGATCGTCGCCTTTGCCGAGCACTTTCCATGCGGCTTTAAATTCCATAGCACCCATTGTTCCAAGTTGCGTTGAGCCAACAGGAAAATTGATGGTGCTATCTTTTACAAATGCTCGTTGTCCGGCGCTGTTCCACAAATTATTTTTCATGATGTAGTTATATTCTACTTCATTCATGCGTACTTCATAGCGTACAAAACGTCCGTTCTGATCGACCAGTGGCCCGCCAACGGCTTCTTCCAGACCATGAGGCGATTTTGAACTGAGGTGCATGAAACGGTAAACGCCTGTTTTGTTGGCAAGTTCTTGGATTTTTTTAGGGAGTTTTTTAAAGGTATTTGCTCCTTGTCCATTGGCGCACCAAACATCGGGTTGATTAGGCGAAGCGACAAAAACTTGTTCACTCGACAGGTAGGTTTCCCAAACAACTGGCCCAGTACCGGAGAGAATACTTTTACCATTACTCGTATCGGGAACGCAGCCCGTTGCAGCGGCGGGCCAATTCATGGCGATAAAGCTTTGCCAAGAAAACAAATTGGCTTGTACTTGCGATACACTTGCAATATCAATGGGCTGAATCGCGTACTTGCTTGTAATGCCATCCGTAGCGAGAACTGGTGGTGGCGTATTGGTATCGTCGGGTTTGGTATTGGCGCAACTTGAGGTAAAAAGAATGCTCATGCCAACAAAACCAGTTAAAAGACTGAGGATGATAAATGTGTTTTTCATGTGTGTAGGTTTTGGTATAGGAGAAAGACTTTATTCAAAACTACACCATTCACACAAAGAGCCGTAGGTAAAAATACGGGTGTTCAAATTTCAAGGGGTAATACTTGATTGTGCAAAGTATAAGGATAGCGTCGTATTTCTTATGCTTGTTTTTTCAACGCTTAATAGTCCGTATGCTCAATTAAAGTAAGGGCTTCTTTGGGTGTAAACACAGGAAGTAAGCTTGCCTTAAAGTCTTTTGTATTGCGTGTTACGATGCAGTCGATTTTTGGTATTGCTTTGGCACACGCATATTGAATGGCATCTTCAAAATCTTTAAATTCAGATTTCAATGATTTTTGAATGATCGCTTTTGAGACATCAACAACCTCGGTCCATTCTTCTAATTCGGAAAGTATTTTGATGGTTGCTGCATGTGAGCATGATTGCCTCATGATGTAATAAATGTTGTTGAAAGAAACAGCGGCAACGTAAATGGTTATTCTTTTCTTAAAGGAATAATTAAAAATTTTAGCCGCGTCGAGCGAGAACGGTTTTCTATCAGCCAAAAAATCGATCAACACATTTGTATCAAGAAAGATGTGTTTCATCCTTTATATTTTTTGGATAAGCCTTTTGCTAGTTCTTTCTTATAATCAAAATCTTCGGGTAATTCGATTGTTCCCATCAATTTTAAAATTTGTGGCGAAATTTCTTCGTCCTTATTTTCTTTCGCGGTCAAATTCACGAAGTAATTTTCCACAATATCGGAAAGGCTCTTTCCCTTACTCTTCGCGTATTTTTTTGCAGAGGCAATGACTGAATCGTCTATTGTAAGTGTGAGTTTCGTAGTCATAACACGTGTTTATTTTATATAAAGATACGTGTTTTTTTAATTGGATTTTAAAAAATAAACTCTTTTTAGGCAGAAATGGCTTTGAAATGTAGCCACTTTAATCAAATGGCTTGCCCAAACGTAAGCAGGTTGTGGTCGGGATCGAGGAGCGAAAATTCCTTCTGCATCCACGGCTTGGTTTGCAAATGGCCGTTGGGATGAATGGTTACTTTGTTTTCAATCAATGTTTGGTAAACTTGGTCAATCGTATTTGTTCGGATATAGACTTGTCCGTAATTTTCTTTGGGATCAAGTTCTTTGAAGAGGAAAAAATGGATTTCGATCTGGTCTTTTTGCAGCATGAGGTATTCATCGTAACCCGCTGCTCCAATTTCGTGAAAACCCAATTGATTGACGTAGTAGTTGCGCGTGATGGTTTTATCGCGCATGGGCAGTTTGGGATGAATGGTGGTGAGCATTGGTGTGAGTGGATTTTACAATTTTCAAATGTAGCCGATTCCATTCGTTACAAAAAAGCAATTCTGCCAAACGGTTGATTGATGCTGCTTAATTGTTGGATTTATCGGCAAGAATTTGGTTTTTGAAAACGTGGTATGTTGTTGCTAGGGCAATTTATTCACCAAAATACGCAAGCGCATATAAACAGGTTGCTGATCTCCATCACCAAGTAAAGTAGATGTATTTCGATCTATGGTAAATCGTGTTGTTTTATACGTTTGCTCTTTTGTTTTGAAATAATTCAGATTAATGGTATCGGCGTTTCTGTTCCAAGCTCCTGCCTCAAATGATTGGAACAATCCGCTTGAGGTATGCTCGAATTTTCCGTTTTCGCGGAGTGTGAGAAAAATTCCAGACAAAGGCGTATCGGTGTATGCATGCAAAACGACGGTTGATTGTCGCCATGCTTTTGTTTCACGTTTTAAAAGACGTGCTTCTTTGGGCATGATGCATGTTTGAAAAAATACGACCAGACATATTCCAGTCATTCGTATTGCTGTTTTCATATCTTATTCGATACTTGCCTGTTTTTTTGCCTCGCTCCTACTCAACCAGAATTGATGTGTCATTTCAAATTTAAGCTCACCCTTTCCGTGTGTGCCGATTTCTTTCCAACCTGCTTTTCGGTAAAAAGATTCAGCCCTTGTATGCGGCGATGTTCCGAGCCATACGGTAGTTTTTGTTTGTGCGAAGTACCAATCGAGCATACCATCATGGAGTAATTTACCAATTCCTTGCTTTTCAAATTCAGGTTTTAAAAACAAAGCCCATATATTATGTTCTTTTAGATCGACAATAGCGAAGCCAACAAGTTCGTTTTTGATTTCACACACCCAGCCTTTGCCTCTATGCACTATAAAATTTGCACAATCTTCGTCAGTAACAAGACTCGGATCAGACAGCGTATTTTCTGTAACCGAATTTCTAACGTATTGAATTTGTCGAATGTCGTCTAAGCGCGCTTCTCTTATGGTCATAGGTCTTCTTGTAATTTTGTGTTGTTTATATATTATGCCTTACGCAAAATCTTTTCCATCTTTCGTCCTTTTGCCAATTCATCTACCAGTTTATCCAAGTAGCGCACCTGTTGCGTGAGTGGGTTTTCTATTTCTTCAACACGATAGCCACAAATCAGACCGGTGATGTATTGTGCGTTTGGATTTAGTGTGGCTTCATTAAAAAATGTTTCAAAGCTCACTTTCTTTACAATGTAGTGCTGCACCTGTTGCGGGTCAAAACCTGTAAGCCATTGAATGACTTGATCGAGTTCTTCTTGGGTTCTGCCTTTCTTTTCAATTTTGGTCAAGTACAAAGGATAAACTGAGCCAAAGATCATTTTGGCCATGCGTTGGTTGTGCACTTCGGTTGTATTCATGCTTTCAGATTTCGATGGATGCTGAATGAATGTATTGAATTACGGAATAATTTTTAAATCGCGAAGTGCTTTTTTGGTAATGCTTTTCCGACAGGATCCAAAATCGTCGCGGTTGTTTTTTCGATCTTGCAAAAGCCGTGTGGCAAAGAAATAAACACCTTGCTTATTTTCGACAAACCCTACCCACCAACCTGTATTGGTGTTATTTTCTCTTGTCCAACCCGTTTTTGCGCTAATGGTATAGGCATCTGTTTGCTCGGTTTGCATCACCCGTTTTACAATTTCGATGTTTCGTTTTGAAAAAGGGAGATTTCCATCATATAGTTTTTTCAAAAATGAAACTTGGTTGAGCGGCGAAATGGCGAAATCGCCAAAATTCCAAAAATCGTGCTCGGTTTGCGAGAGGTTAAGATTTCCGTATTGGCAAGCAGCAAGGTATTTTTTATAATTTTCTCTCCCTATTTTTTTAGCGAGTTCGACAAACACCCAACCTGCCGAAACTTCAAAGGCTTCTTTTACGGTCATGTCGTGGTAAATTTCCGGGCGGTAGCCGTATTTCACCGTATCGGTGCTTCCGACCCAAGCAATCACCTCATTTTCGTCTGCAATCACTTTTGTTTCGAGTGCGATGAGCAAGTTGATGATTTTGAATGTGGAGGCTGGCAATGTTTCTTGTTTTACACTAAGTGTATCGGACACGATCCAGTTGTGCTTGGTATTGTCGTAGATGACAACGGAGCCTTGAACAAGGCATTCGTCGAAATACGTTTTAAACTTGAGATTCACTTGAAGGCTATCGCTCTTTGCCGAATCGGTGTTTTGTACATTTTTTTTATCCGATGTACATGCGGTTACCAATAGGATGAATACTAACTTAACGAGAATTTGCTTGGTGCACATGTTTAGCGGCAATGATTTTTTTCGTTTTAGAGCCACTCAAATTTATGCTTTTCCGTTCGAGATAGGACTATTGGCATAAAACTAAATTGGTCTAAAAAAAATCGGAAGAAGTACAGACATACTTCTTCCGACTAAATAACTGTTTAAATTCTCACTGGCGCATTTCTGCGCAGCCTTGTTGTCGAAAATTATTTTACTAACTGCAAATTAAATGCACCATTTTTTGTTGCAGCATAGATTCTCGTCCAAAGCAATAAGTAACCTTCTGTTCCTCTTGCGTTGGTGATGTCTCCTAAATCTAAAAGTGTTTCGTTTGTCCAACCAAATGTGATCAGCAGTTGCGCAACCGTTTCTTTGGATTTTTGATCGTTGCCGCACAAAAAGTTGATGTGCGATCCGCCTTGAATGAGGTTTGGAGCCAACATGAATCCACACCACATGGTATTGAGTGTTTTTACAACATGCGCAAGCGGATGAATTTGCTGAATGGCTTCACCCAAAGAATTGGTGTTGTTTAACCCTTCGAGCAAACTTGGCGGAAAGCCTTTGCTAAAGTCCAATGGATTTGACAGGTCGATCACGATTTTTTTCTCCAGATTAGCGGCATCAAGTGCTTGGAAAACAGTAAGCGTAGCATTTCCATTCAACGCATTGACAATGATTTCGGCTTCTTTTGTGGCCTCGTTAAATGTTTTTAGATGCGCAGCGGTATTCTTGCTCTGCCATTCTGAAAAGCTTGTTGGGCCAGTCTTGGCCAATGTATCTTCAACATTTCTTGTTCCGATGATGACGGTGTGTCCTTGCGAGATAAATTTCTCAGCCAATGTTTGGCCTACACTGCCTGTTCCTAAAATTGCGATGTTCATTTTTTTATGTTTTTGAGTTAAACTATATTTTTTATAGCTGCAAAACTATGTATAGTTTATTACCTTTGCAATAACTATCAAAATTGATAGTCTAAAGACTATGCGCATACAAGACAAAGAAGTTCTCATTGAACTGCGTGGTGAGCGTTTTCACTGTGCGATGGACATTACCATGAATTTTATTGGCGGCAAATGGAAAACCGTTGTTCTCTGGTATTTAAAAAGTGGCAAAAAAAGATTTGCAGAACTTCATCGGCTTGTGCCTCAAATTACAGAGCGCATGCTTTCCATCACCTTAAAGCAATTGGAAGAAGATGGATTAGTTGTTCGCGAAGTGTTCACCTCTAAACCGCCATTGAAAGTAGAGTATTCACTCAGTGAATTTGGAGAAACGTTGATTCCAGTGTTGAACGTTGTTGCAAAATGGGGCAGGAATTTAGCAGAAGAGGAAGGGAAAATGATTGAGGTTTGAGTTTGGGGAGCAAGAAGAGCACTTATTTATTGCTCTTCTTGCTTTCTTGGTAAATTTCATTCATTCAAGCTCTTTTCAGAGACTTAACGCTGTTTTTATTTTCCACCAAAAGTATAACCAACAGCGATGTTAAAAATAATTGGAGTGTTGGCAATTCCGATATTCGGAGCTTTTAAGGTTTCTATTTTATTACTGTCTTTGTTGAAATAAGAAAATTGATCTTTACTCAAGGTAGAACCTACATTTTGCCAATATCGAATACTTGTGCTTGTTGTAATACCTTGCAATCCTTTCCGTTCGGAATTTTTAAACGGCATATACCGATAGTATGCTCCAAGACCTAAGCTAAACGTTTTGAATCCTTTGATTCTGGTGTTGATATTTTGCGTTTCACCATCCATATATACTTCCCAGCTATGCAATTTCGGCTCAAAACGAATGTCGAAAAAAGAGGACAAACGATAACCAATACCAAAACCGGAAGAGTATGGTAAGTGCAGAGCAAGTTTTTGATTTTTATACTCACCAACAACAGGTGGATCGAGCGACAAGCCGTGCGAATAATCAAAAATTAGGCGATTGGTGGTATAATTCACTTCCACGTTAAAACCTTTTAGCGCGGTGGGTTGAATTGTACCAAACAGCAAACTAAATTTGTTGCTATATAAAAGTTCTTTTTGCGTTTTTGTTTGTGCGCTGGCAATCGAAACAGACGATGCGAGTATGAAAAGTATTTGGATTATGTTTTTCATCTTTTTTTGAATTAGAAGTTGATGCCTATAAGTAAATTTCCTTGTATGAAATTGTCAGGTTTTCCACCGCGCGGGCCAATATCACCAACGATATTCCCAATAGCACCAAATTGAGGCATGAGGTAAAGACTATTGTTTTGTTTTTTTGTGAGCTGAAATTTATAGCCTAGGTTAGCTTCCCAGAACCAAGTTGGCGTTTCGTAATCCTGACCATCAATCAGGTTTTTTGTTCCCCAAGCATAGCCCATATTGGATTTCGCTTCCAAATGCAAGCCTTTCCAAAAATAGTGGCGATAGCCGATGGCAAGCATGTATTCATTTATTTTCTCGACCACATCGTGCTCTACGTTTGGTCTGATGTATGCTCCAAAAAGCATATCGCCCCGCATGGTGTTTGTGGTGGTAAAAAGTGTTCGAGACACTTGAATCCTCACGATATTAATCGTTGGTAAAAACGGTTGTACCAATTCCGTTTCAATGCCCCATTTTAGTTGCGTTTCTGTACTCGATTGAGCAAATGCATGGCTGCTCATCAGCAGAAACAAGGCAAGTACGCTTTTTATGCTTCTTATCATTTTTGACGTGTTTATTTGTTTAACACGGCAAAGATGGCCTCATCTAAATCTAAAAAGCATTGACTTGGGTTATGAAATTATTTTGCATTCAAAATTCTCTTTCTAATTCTACTTAAGGACTCTGGCTTAATTCCAAGATAAGATGCGATATAGTGCTGCGGTATTTGTTGAACAATTTCGGGACGTTGCTTTAAGAGGTTTAAGTAGCGGAGTTCTGGCTCTTCATTAGTGAGCATTTGATTGAGTCTGGAAAGCGACAAAAAAGCGTTCTCTGCCATAATTCTGCCTACGCGATCGAATACTGGGAATGTGTTGTATAAATTATAAATCGCATCTTTTTTGAATTGTACCACTTCGCATGCTTGTAGTGCTTGCATGTTTTCAATAGTTGGCCTTCCTGTTAAGAAACTTGCGTAATCGGTGTACCAACTGTTTTCAAAAAAAAATTGAATTGTATTTTCAGTTCCTTCAACATGATAGAAGAGTCGCATGCAGCCCTGATTGATAAAGGTTACGTTGTTGCATACTTGAC
>JAAFIA010000058.1 GCA_013298545.1 Bacteroidota bacterium
GTGATTGCTCGTTCAAGATGTTAATGATCTGAACTTCGGTAAATTTTGATTTTTTCATCTTTTTTTTCGGTTTGGTAAGTTAAACATTCAGGTTTAACTTGTCCGAAATTTTCAACCGTGTACCCAAGGTGCAAGTTGATTTTTTAAACCAATTACATCTTCGTCTTCTGGCATATCGTCAAGCTTTTTGTAAAATGACCTTAACAGCAACATAAATGAGGTTATACGTTGTTGTCCATCAATAATTTCTTGGTTTCTATCGTCATTTACATAAGAAACGATTGTCCCTAAAAAATAGTCTGCTCCACTTTTTGCGTCTGTTTGTGCAAAGTTTTCTATGTCACTCCAAAGTGTCTCACACTTTTCAATGTTCCATTTGTACGGTCTTTGATAATCAGGAATTACGAACTTCCTGTTTTGCATTTCGCTAAATAGTTTTCCAACTGTCTTTTTACTTACGTGTAAATCTGCCATATTTTTTTATTGTCGTTTTATTGTTGTAGGGTGTCTCTGTTCGCTTGCAGGTAACGGTTTCGGGTTTTGCGTTGGTGGGCTTTTGAAACCTTAAACTGTCTACCAGCACAAAAGTTAATTAATTGCTCAAATGTTTCAATTTGCACCTTCCGCCCACTAACGCAAAACCCATGTTAGCTGTAGGCAAGCTATCTGTTTTCATCAATCCATTTATATGCTCTCGAAAAAATTTTGGTGTTGTCTGACTCATAAATGTTTGGTTGAATAGGTTTCCCATTTCCTTTTTTATTTCTATTTAGGACCATACTTGAAGTTACACAAATTTGTGTACTGTCTGGCATAAAAAACCCCCGCAATCCTGTTGGAACTCCATATGTTGGCTCACCAATTAGAACTGTCTTCATATTTTCGTAAAAGCACTGTGTTAAACATTCACCCGCACTAGCAGTATTATTCCCTACTAACACAACAGTTGGCAACTTTTTATCAAAGACAAAAGCAGAATCGATTAATTCAATTTGTTTCGTTAAAATTCCATTCTTATTCAGTCTAGCATACGAATATTCATTCTCTATTTTTCCGTCTCTATTGACTTCATAAGCCAAAATCCCTTCCCCTAACAAGGGTCCAAGTCCAGCTATCATTGGATATTCCCAACCTCCTGTGTTATTTCTCAAGTCAACTATCCAGCCAATTGGATTTTTATTATACAAATGCATTAATAAGCATTGCAAGCTGTCCGCATAATTATCCGAAGATGTTGAATCAACTCCTTGAAAGCCATCAAGAGTCAGTAGTGCGTATTTCCCATCAATCATTTCCCCTTGAAATGCAAAGGTGTTTGGTTGAGCTGTCCCAGTTTCCAACCTTTTGTATTGGTCTTTGGTAAGGATGTAACTATGAATATCAACTTCATCAATAGCATATTTCAATAGTTCAATCACCACCACTCTTTTAGTAGAGTCATTAATTTGCGTCAGAATATTGCTTTTTAAAGAGTCAAAATTGTAAGTGTATTTATGAATAGAGTAAAACTCAATACTGTCGAAAGCAATTTCAACATACTCTGCATTCGAAATCTCTCTCTGTTGGTTAGATGGTCTACAAGCAAATATTACGATAATTAAACTTGTCAGAAAAATAAAGTTTTTCATTTTCAAAATGTTACCCTGAAGGTTCTCTTATGCTTACAGCTAACGGTTTCGGGCTTTGCGTTGGTGGGCTTTTGAAACCTTAAACTGTCTACCAGCACAAAAGTTAATTAATTGCTCAAATGTTTCAATTTGCACCTTCCGCCCACTAACGCAAAACCCGTGTTAGGGGGCGTTTTTATTTAAACTTTTCATAGTTCGCGTTCCAATATTTTTCTATGAAGTTCCATTTGTCGTTATTAGTCGTAATATTTTTGTCGTAAGGAAGTTTTTCAATCAATTTCTTTTTCTCTTCATTATTGTCTGATATTTTGTAAATCTCAATTATCTTAGATGAATCTTCACAACTCATTCCGTAAATGTGTCCGAGATGAATTATGCTGAAGTCTTCAATTGTGAAAACGTCACTAACCCAATTTTGGTCGGCACAACCTGCTCTTTGATATGAATAATAATATTTTGAATTTGATTTTAATGGTTTTGAATCACAAAATTCGATGAACCCATTTAAGAATTTAAAGTCGTTATTTTTCGGGTCGAATAAGTGAAGCTCTTTTGTGGGATTGTTCCCCATATAACTTATTAAAATGTCTATATTTTTGTCATTGTCAAAGTCAACAAAGTCAATGCTGGAAAGTCCATTGTAATATATTGAGTCAAGTACTTTTGAGTTAGCAATAAGTAAGGCGATGTCTGTGTTTATCTTTTGAACTTGAATCGAAAAGGATTTATTGTTGTTTGTGATTGTAGTGTCGATAATTATGTTTTGTTCGATTGTCGAGTTTGTTTTTTCGGTTGTATTTGTCAAGGCGGGACTTGATGCTTTGACCTGATTCAATTTAGGAGAAATAAAATTATTGTAAAGAAGAATCAAGAAAGTTGCGATTGTAACAGAAAAGGCAATATATTTTACTCGAGATTCATTCCTTTCCTTTTTTGCCTTTATCAAATAACCTAAATTCTTCGGGTCAGTCATTGTCGCGAAACCTTTGTCAGTCATGCATAAAGTGTGTGATGTTGTGTCACGCTTTAACATTCCGTCACCAACCAAGAAGTTGATGTTATTTTCTAGAACGTAATACTTATTCATGTCAGCCTTGAATTCTTCCCGTAAACTTTCCCAGGAAATTGTCACGTTACCAGAAAATCTTTGAAGGATGTCGTCTAATATTTTTGCTTTTTCTATGTCCATTTAAAATGCCCCCTAACGGTTTTGGGCTTTGCGATGGTGGGGAAATCGAAGCACAAATGATCAGTTTAGCACAAATGTTTATTAGAATTCCAAATGTTTAATTTAGCACAAAAGCCCCACTATCGCAAAACCCCTGTTATCGGCTGCCCTTTTTCGGTCATTCAAATTTACGAATTAATTTTTAAATAATTTTTGGTGAAATAAATTACCAAAAATGCTAAAATTATAAATACCAAAGGCGAAACTGTCATTACGTATTCACTTCTTCTAATATGCAATGCAGTTGCTCCAATCATAATAATTATAATTGCATATGCTGAATAAATAGTGAATGAAAATGGTATTGATTTATTAATTCTCGGTAAAAGAATTAATAAGCCAATTACTAATTCGGCTAAACCTAAACTCCTTACAAATAATGTAGGAAAGTCATTAACCCATTTCATATTCTCAGATAATTTTGAAACTGGCATAAAGAGTTTCATTAGTCCAACCATTGTAAAGATAATTGATAAAAGTGATTGGCAAATCCAAAGTGCTATATTCATAATTGAAAAATTTATTACTTGTTTAATGAAAAATATTTTTGAAACGGTTTGTAAATACTTGGTGCATTTAGAAAAAACCAAACAGCAATGATGACGTCAAATATAGCACAACCAAAAGATGACAAAGCATCATTGTGCATTAACGGATACCCTTTTAAGTGATGCACAATATCTACAGCGGTGTGAGCCAACCAACCAAGTGCAATAAATTTATAAGAGTTTAACCCTTTGTAAGCAAAGAAACCAATAGCCAAGGCTGTTGGCATACCAATGCCTAAACCATTGTTTACATAAACTCCACCTGCAACGCCAAGCATAATTACCATTATTTTTTGGCGATAAGGTTCTTTAATTAATGAGATAAAAGCAATAAAAATAACTCCTCCAATTATGGATGAAAAGATGTCCCATGTTGTAAATGGGATTGGTGTAGGAAACTGATGCATATTGAATTTACATTTAAAATTGAAATGCAAAGGTCAGCTCTAAGTTAAAAATTAAGTAGGATTTAATAATCCATAGTTAGGACTTATCAATCATTTTTTTAAATTCTGCTGGTGTAACCCCTTCATACTTTTTAAAAATTCGTGAAAAATAAGACTGGTCAAGCAAACCTATTTGATAAGAAATTTCACTTATGGTAAGTGAAGTTTGAAAAAGTAAATATTTTGCTTCATTGATAATAGTTTCATCAATCCAAATTGATGGCGACTTCCCTGTTATTTCTTTTACAGATTTGTTCAAATGGTTTGGTGTAATATTTAATAATATTGCATAATCTGTTACTTTTTGTTTCTCTTTAACGTGTAAAAAAAGTAACTCTCTGAATTGTTGAGTAATTTTTGATGCCGAATTCGGTTTTTCTCTTTTTTTATTTGTGTTCGCTTTCAATTCAAAAAGTAATGCAAATAAATAGGATTGAATAAGTTCACTTTCCTGAATACCATTTGATGTGTATTCTATTTGGATACGATTGAATAACTGATATAAAAATACCGCTTTTTGTTTTGATGATTTTAAATGACAATCGCCCCAAATTTTCAAGAAGTCAAAAGAATTAATCAATTCTTGATTTCCAAGTTTTCCAATTAAATAGTCTTGGTGAAAATGACAGGTAAATCCTTTCACGTTTTTGTCTATTCCATCTAATGAAAAAATTTGCCCCGCAGGGACAATTAAAATTTCATTAGATTTTATTTCATAATCTTTAAAACCAATTTTTGCTTTATAAATACCTTCTGAAACAAAAATAAGTGAATGACTATTTTCTTTTGATGGTGTTATCGGAAACTTTGCGTATTTTTTTATGTCTTCAAGTTTTGAGCAAAAAAAAGTTTCAAAGTTGAATTTAAAGATTTTGTCAGCCGATTTTTCGTTGGCAACAAACTTGTCCCGAAATGATTTTGTGTCGTAAGTTTTAATTTTAGTTGTCAAGATTCTACGTTTTGCTCAATGTTTGTAGGGTGTCTGATAGGGTTGCCGATAACGAACAGGGCTTGCTGCAGTTTGGGAAATAGAATTCCGTCTGCTGGTAACAAAAGCCCAATTGAAAAACAGATGACGAAGTTAAGTACAAAAGTTAAATAGTATTCCGTCCAGCTGGAACTGAAGCTAAATAGTAGTACAAAAGTTGAGGCTTATTCCGTCTGCCCAAATTGCAGCAAACCCCTTGTTGGTAGCAGTGTTTTTAATCGCCAAGAAAGCTATATGTTTCACTAAATGTCCTCTTATTTGACAAAACAACTAATTTCCTTGTAAGTAGTTTTCCAATAATCACTTCTGCTATTTTCTGTGCTAATTCAATATCAATTTCGCCAGGTTCTTTAAATATCAAAAATAGATGTCTTTTACGTTTTTGTTCATTTGAAAATTCAATAATTTTTTTCTTGTCTTTGTCAAAATGTTGATAGATACTTTGGTAAAGTTCAAAATCAGTATTGCTTAATTCTGTATTGAATTCTCTGTAAAATGGTTTGTAATAGTTTAATATAAAGTTTACGATGTCATCTTTTGTAAAACTATAGCTATGTTTATGAACGTCAGTTTGATAACTAGTAGAATGAGGATAAGCAGAGCGAAGCCAAGCTAAAAAAAGTTTGAAAATTGAATTTTGTGTTGACTCAAGGTTGTAACTTTTTTTAATTATATCATCTTTCTTTTCTAACACTTTTGCATATAGCCAAAGCATTGAAGTTACTGTCAAACTAATGAGCCAAAATATTGTAAATTCTAGACTATCTGGGTAAATTAATCTCTTTAAGATTTTGTGTCCTTCAACAATTGAAGGGAAAGTCCAAAGTGTAGTTATTATTGTCACAGCTATCAACGAAGAAACTTTATATGAAAAGTGTTTCTTCTGAAATCTTATAACACTTGTATTTATACTTGTATCAAGTTGCTTTGAAATCTCATCCTCTGTTATAAAATCGTTTTTTGTTTTAAAAATAGCTAAGTCTTCAATTTTCTGTAGTACACTTGTCCATTCATTTCTTGTAAGTACCAAACTTGTATTTGTGGTGTCAATAAAAGTTATAGCATTCGATAATTCTTCATAATCTCTTTGTTGTTTTCGATTTTTGTACTCGCCACCATTTCTGTCTGGGTGTATTTCTGAAAGCAATATTTTTAGTTGCTTACGAATTTCCTCAATATCATCTGACTTAATTCCAAAATATTCTTTTATTTCTTCTATTGATGTAAACTCCATAGTTAAGGGTCTTTTAACATTGCTACCAACTCGTAAATATACGAAGTTCTCCAAACACCCCAAACCCAGCACAAAATTTAAAACAAATTTATAATCACCCCATTACAAAAATAACTACCTTCGTTTTTCTACTATCAAAAAATAACTATTACTACATTATATTTTATGGATCTTTTGACGCATATTTCAATCAAAGAAGACAATCACCGCAACCAAGATGTTTTATTGTGCATCTTTCCTTACAATCCACAGATTATCTCCGCATTCAAAAAGCAGTTTCCCGCAGCACAATGGTCGCGCACAAAAAATGCCTGGTACCTGCCCGACAATACGCTCAACCGAAACCGCCTAAACTACCCACTAAAACAAATTGGACACAAAGCCGAAGCACAACTATACCCAATCAATCAAGAAGCATACAATCAATTTCGCGACGCACTTACTCAAAAAGTATTTGCACCCAATACCATTAAAACATACCTGAATGAATTTTCACAATTGCTCATTACGCTTAAAAACCATTCGGTCAATTCCCTCACCACCGAAAAATTGAACAGCTATTTTTTGTACTGCATCAAAAAATTAAAACATTCCGAAAATCAGGTCTATAGCCGAATGAATGCTGTTAAATGTTATTTCAAACTGGTCAGAAAAGATGAAAAAATATTCGAACACGTCATTCGCCCCAAAGCACCGCAAACACTTCCACGCGTTTTAAGTCAAAACGAACTCAACAAACTCTTTGCCCAAACACAAAATTTAAAACACCTTCTGCTCTTAAAAATGGCTTATGGCATGGGCTTGCGTGTAAGCGAATTAATCAACCTAAAAGTAACACACATCGACTTAGACCGTCTGCAAGTGCTCGTAAAAAGTGCCAAAGGCAAAAAAGATCGTTACGTCAATTTTCCTAAATCATTGTGCAATCTCTACACCAATTATTTGAGCGCTTATCAACCCAAGAACTATGTTTTTGAGGGGCAATTTCAACAACAATATACCACCCGAAGTGCTCAAGCTGTATTTAGTTCCTGCCTCAAAAAAGCCGGAATCTCTAAAAGCCTCGGCATTCATGGACTACGCCACAGTTATGCAACACACTTGTTAGAAGCCGGAACAGATATGGCTTTGATTCAAAAATTATTGGGACACAACAACATCAAAACAACCGAAGTCTATGCCAAAGTTTCTCAAAAAACACTTGGCAAAATTCATAGCCCTTTAGATCGTTTGTAACACTAGTTTGTTTTTACAAATGAATACAAACACGCGTTCGATCAGTTTTAGAGCCTGTTTAAAATTTGTTTTTGAGAATTGTTATGATGGCTTTTTGTGCCAGACGAGGCGCGTTTTGAAGGCCGTAGCATCGCGCCTACGGTCAAAAAACGCAACGAAGTATGGTGCAAAAAGGCGCATAACAAACTCAAAGGATAAAATTTAAACAGGTTCTTTAGAAAAAGGATGAAATTTAAACAGGCGCTAAATCCCCCAAATTCTACCTAATTTCGCATTCGCTTCTTTAAACATGCTGCCCGCCGATATTCAACACCTGTTTGATCAGGATCAGGTTGCGCTTGATTTGTCGCGTGGATTAAATTCCACGCCTGCGGCGCGTATGCGCTTGCGTGGGCTTGCGGGTTCTGCTCCTGCTTTTCTTGCCGCTACTGTTGTTCGGCAAACAAGCAGTTCGCACCTGTTCATTCTTCCCGATCAAGAAGCCGCTGCTTATTTTCTCAACGACCTCGAATCGTTGCTACGCATCTACGATGCGAGTGGCGAAGAAAAATCGGTGGTGCCCGTTTTGTATTTTCCGGCATCTTACCGCCGCCCGTATCAACTCGAAGAAACGGACAACGCCAACGTACTCCTGCGCGCAGAAGTGCTCGACCGCATGCGCCGCGAATCGCGCATGGTGGTGGTTACATACCCCGGCGCCTTGCCCGAACGTGTTGTAACCAAACAACTCCTCGAAAAAAATACACTCGGCCTTAAACGCGGCGAAAATATCTCGATGGCTTTTGTCATGGATCTGCTCCATGAATATGGATTTGAGCGTTCCGATTATGTCTATGAGGCTGGCCAATACGCCGTGCGCGGTGGCATCATCGATATGTTTTCGTTTGCGAATGAGCATCCGTACCGCGTTGAATTTTTTGGCGACGAAGTAGATTCCATCCGCACGTTTGATCCCATGACGCAGTTGTCGTTGAAAACGCTCGACCGTCTTACAATTATTCCAAACGTACAAGGCAAACTGCTTAACGAAAGCCGCGAATCGTTTTTTAGTTATTTCGCTTCGTCGCGTGCCGGAACAAGTTCGCATGTGGTTTGGGTTTCAGATGTTGAACAGGCCGAAGCGCAAATCAATAAAGAGTTTGAACAGGCGCAAGCCATTTACGATAAAGAAATAGTTGGCGCTGCCGTGCGTCGGCTTACACCATCGGAACAATACATTCATGGTGCTGATTTTCGGCAAGAGATTTTACAATTTTCGCTTGTCGAATTTGGTAACCGCACGATTTTGCGCGATGGCGAAATATTTAATTTCAATTGTTCGCCACAACCCGAGTTTGGAAAAAATTTCGACTTGCTTACGCAAACACTTGCCAAAAATACAAGCGATGGGTATCGCAACATTATTTTTACCGATAGCGCGAAACAGTCCGAACGTTTGTACAAAATTTTTGAAGACATTGGGCGTAAGTTGGATTACCAACCGCTTACCATGTCGGTGCATGAAGGTTTTGTCGATCACCGGTTGAAACTGGTATGTTATACCGATCACCAAATTTTTGAACGTTACCATCGTTTCCGTTTGCGCGAAGGCTACCGCAAGAAACAAGAGGCGATGACGCTGCGCGAATTGCGTGGCCTCAATCCGGGCGATTATGTAACACACATCGATCATGGTGTTGGCCGTTATGCCGGTCTCGAAAAAATGGAGGTCAACGGCAAAATGCAGGAAGCCATGCGTCTTGTTTACCGCGATAACGATGTCTTGTATGTGAGCATTCACTCGCTGCATCGCATTTCGAAATTTGCGGGGAAAGATGGTGATGTGCCGCGTATAGATAAGTTGGGTTCGGCTTCGTGGCAAAACCTCAAGCAAAAAACAAAACGCAAAGTCAAAGAAATTGCGTTTGACCTGATTAAATTATATGCAGAACGCCGCACCTTGAAAGGCCATGCGTTTCCACCAGATAATTATTTGCAAACCGAACTGGAAGCATCCTTTATCTACGAAGACACACCCGATCAGTTGAAATCAACGATGGATGTGAAACGCGATATGGAAAACGAAATTCCGATGGATCGTTTGGTGTGTGGCGATGTGGGTTTTGGAAAAACGGAGATTGCCATTCGTGCTGCATTCAAAGCGGTGTGCGATAGCAAACAAGTAGCGGTGCTTGTGCCTACCACGATTTTGGCCTTACAACACTTCAAAACATTTTCGGATCGCCTGCGCGATTTTCCGGCAAAAGTTGATTACATCAATCGTTTCCGTTCGGCCAAAGAAAAGAAGGAAGTCCTCGAAAAATTAAAGCAAGGGAAAATTGACATTCTAATTGGTACGCATGGCCTTGCTGGCAAAGATGTAAAGTTTAAAGATTTGGGATTGCTCATCATTGATGAGGAACAAAAATTTGGTGTGGCTGTAAAAGATAAATTGAAGTTGTTGAAAACGAATGTCGATACGCTCACGCTCACGGCTACACCGATTCCGCGCACCTTACAATTCTCGCTCATGGCCGCGCGCGATTTGAGTGTCATCAATACGCCGCCGCCAAATCGGTTTCCGGTTCAGACAGAGTTACATTCCTTTAATGAAGAATTGATTCGCGATGCAGTAATGTTTGAAGTGCAGCGCGGCGGACAAGTTTTTGTGGTGAATAACCGTGTGCAAAATATCATGGAGATTGCGGGCATGATTGGTCGCTTGTGTCCAGAAGTGAAAATTGCAGTTGGGCACGGACAAATGGAAGCATCGAAATTGGAAACGGTGATGGTTGATTTTATCGAAGGGCAATTTGATGTGTTGGTGGCGACAACAATTATTGAATCGGGTTTGGATGTGAGCAATGCGAATACGATTATCATCAACGATGCGCACATGTTTGGCTTGAGCGATTTGCACCAAATGCGTGGTCGCGTTGGGCGTTCCAATAAAAAAGCGTTTTGCTATTTGCTTACGCCACCATCGAGCTTGCTGACTTCCGAGGCGCAGAAACGGTTGCGGGCCATTGAAGAATTTTCTGACATCGGTAGTGGTTTTCACATTGCCATGCGCGATTTGGATATTCGCGGGGCGGGAAATTTGTTGGGTGGCGAGCAAAGTGGTTTTATCTCCGATATTGGTTTTGATACCTATCAGAAAATTCTTGACGAAGCGATTCAAGAATTGAAAGAAACAGCATTTAAAGATTTATTCATCGAAGAAGAACAACGCCAGAAATTGCAACGCGACGATCGCTATGCAAAACATACAGGTGTTTTTGTAAAAGATACACAGGTTGATACGGATCTGGAAATTTTGATTCCAGATGAATATGTGGACAACATCACCGAACGTCTTTCGCTTTATCGCCAGCTCGATGATAGCGAAAGTGAAGATGATCTGATTCGTTTTGAAACCATGTTGCGCGATCGTTTTGGTCCCGTTCCGAATGCAGTAATTGAGTTGATTGAAACCGTGCGTCTGCGTTGGATGGCGATGGAAATTGGTTTGGAACGGTTGATTTTGAAAAACGGCAGAATGGTTGGTTATTTTATTCCGAATCAACAATCGGCGTATTACCAATCCGAAGCGTTTACACGCGTGCTGAAATTCATTCAACAAAACCCACGCGCTGCAAAAATGAAGGAAGCCAATTCAAAACTGACCTTAACATTTGAATCTGTTAAATCAATTGCAGAGGCGATCGTAGCCCTAAAGCCTGTTTTGACACGGTTGGATGTGTCGTCATAAAATCAGAAGTAATGCACTCATGCAGAACCAAAAAATAATTGACCGTTTTTTTTTAATAGGCTTTATAAGTCTTGCGGTTGTTTATGCGTTCGGCATGTCGCTCGATTTGATTGATGTTGATTCTGCGCAATATGCCAAAATTTCTAAGCAAATGTTTTTGTCGGGAAGTTATTTGGAAGTGTATTGCCGCGAAGCAAATTATTTGGATAAGCCACCATTGATGTTTTGGAGTGCGGCGGCATGTTTTCACATTTTTGGTGTTCACGATTGGGTTTTCCGATTGCCTTCCGTTTTAGTCTTGGCACTCGGAATTTATTCAACGTACCGCCTGACAAAGATTTATTACACAGTGCATACAGCGAAGTTGGCTGCTTTTATTTCAGCTTCGTGTTTCGCGACGTATTTGATGACGCATGATGTGCGCGCTGATACGATGTTGACGGGTTGGGTCTTGTTTGCTGTCTGGCAAATTGCGGCGTATAATGCATCCAATAAACTGAAATTCTTGATTGGGTCGGCCATTGGTATTGCCATGGCGATGATGACCAAAGGGCCAATTGGATTGGTGATTCCGGTCATAGCAATGGCTTCGGAATTTATTTACAAACGCGAGTGGCGTAAGTTTTTTAGATGGCAATATTTAATCGCGATACTGGTTATTGCGGTTCTATTAATTCCCATGTGTTGGGGACTTTATCACCAGTACGATTTACATCCAGAAAAAGAGGCGTATGGATTAAAAGGTCCTTCGGGCCTTCGTTTTTTCTTTTGGACACAGAGTTTCGGACGCATTACGGGCGAGAATTATTGGGACAATAATCCAGATCCTTTTTTTCTGCTGCATAGTTTTTTGTGGAGTTTTAGTCCGTGGATTTTTTTCTTTATTCCGGCAATTTATGTGGAGGTAAAAGAAAAAATAAAAAGCAAAACCAAAACAGAAGCGTTGGTTGTGGGTGGTTTTATCATCACGTTTATTTTTCTCAGTTTATCGCATTACCAATTGCCGCATTACACGTTTGCGCTTCATCCATTTGCGGCCATCATTACGGCTAAATATTGTATGCGATTGCTCGATTCGGAACAAGGACATAAAGCGATTTCTATTCTAAGGAAAATTCAATATGGTTTTCACCTGCTGTTGATCGCTATCCTTGCAACACTGCTTGTTATTTTCGATGCTTCTTGGATATGTTATGGTGTTTTTAGTTTAGGCGTTGCTGCTGCGGTCTTTTTCGAGTTTTCTAAAAAATTGTCTGCAATGCAGCATGTTTTTGTGTCAACACTCATTTTGTTTGTAACATGTGGTTTGATTTTGAATATCCATTTCTATCCTAAACTCTTGACGTATGAGAGCGGCCCGCAGGTGGCTCAAGTGCTCAATAAACAAACCGAGAAAAAAGACGGTTTACTGATTGCGCAAACGAATTACGATTTCAGTTTAGACTTTTATTACGACGATACAATTATCTATTGCGGCTCAGAAGAATTTTTATTCCAGCAAATGGAGTTAAAAAACTATTACATCTTAGCCGATTCAACCATGTATCGGCACTTGCTCGATAAACAAAAAGGTATTCGTAAAGTAGCCACATTTGAAACTACATCTGTAACGGGCCTCAAATTGGAGTTTTTAAATCCCGCGACGCGAAAGAAATCGGTTAAGCCATTGTACTTGTTGGCGTACTAATCTGTTGCTTTCGAAAACTTCCCAGTATTGCAAATGCAAAATCCGCCGCGCTGAAAAACGCGCGTCGTTTTTGTTTCACAACCTCCACTTACGAACGTGAAAAACGTTCGACGTTGCGGCTGTGAAACAAAAAGCCCAGCTAAAAAGCTGGGCGATTTTGTATTTATACGTGGGACGTACTGGATTCGAACCAGTGACCCCCACCATGTCAAGGTGATACTCTAGCCAACTGAGCTAACGTCCCGTGGGAATCGCGGCAAAGATAAACAGATTCTTAAAATTGCCGCGAAAAAAAATTAGTGCATCCGCTGTTCTGGCAATGTGTATTTGCGGCCTTCGTTTACTTTTTTCAAATATGTCATCAATGGCGCAAAATAATCGAGCATCGGTTTTGCCGTAATGTCTTGTCCTGTTTTTTCGCGGAGTAAACTGCGCCAATTGCCCACACCACCAACACGCATCATGCCGCCAATAAATTTCCCAATCTCTTTATTGCCATAATAACAAGTCGAACGCGGGTTTTGATGCAAGATGTTTTTAGCAATGTAATCGTGAAACTGAAATTGCAAAACGGTTGATAAGGCATAGTCGTAATACTGCGCTGGATCATCAATGATGTGTGTTTTGGTAGCCGCATCGCAATATTCTTCGCCACGCACATACGGCGCAACAATGCCTTGCTCGCGTTGCACAATCTCCCACCAGCGGCGGTTATATTGATCGATGGGCAGATTTTTGTAATACAATTCGTATTCAAACTCCGTCATGGTTCCGGCTTGCCAGTTGAGCGCAACCACATAACGCAAGGCTTCTTTAAGCAAGGTTTGAATGGTGTCTGTTTGCACATTCGGATCAATGAGTCCGACTTTGGCGAGGAACGGTTTTTGCATAGCCGCCATACCAAACAAGGTGCCCAACGCTTCGTGGTACGCACGGTTCGCACCTTCGCGCAAGACGTATGGAACTTCAGGACGGCTGTATTCCATGTAGTAATAAATATGTCCAAGCTCGTGGTGCGTTGTTTCGTACCAACGCGCATTGGGAACAACACTCATGAGCGAACGCACATCTTTATCAAAATCCATGTGCCATGCCGAAGCATGCGTATTTTTCTTGTAGGTTGCACCTTCGGGAACAGGATACAAATCGGATTTGTCCCAGAAAATTTGCGGCAATTTTTCAAAACCCATGCTCACGTAATAATCTTCTGCTGCATGAAGAATCCAGGGCGCATCGTATTTTTTTTCTTTGATGATGTTGTCCAAATCAATTCCTTGAACCGTTACCAACTCGCTCCAATCCTGTCCCCAACGATTGGGTAACCAATGCGCCGGAATGTAATCAGGAGCATGTTTTGCGCCGTAACGCTTGGCCAACTCGTAACGCGCCCACGTATGCAGTTCGCGGTAAAGCGGATAAATTTCGTCATTGATGGTGCGCAGATCGTACATCAATCCATCCGCAGTCATACCATAATCAGCAACTTGATACGAAAAGTAATCGTGATAATTCAAGCCTTGTATCGTCTTGTTGCGCAACATGCGTAAATCTTCGAGCGGCTTGTGTAAATTTTTTCCAACCTCTTTGCTGCATTCCCAAGCTTTCAAACGTTTCAAGGTGTCGTTTTCCTCGATCAGAATTTTATCAATCTGATTGGGTGTAACGGCTTTACCATCGAGCATAAACTCGAAGCCATATAATTTTTCAGCAGCATCTGTTTCGGCTTTTAATTTTTTGGCCACAACATCAGAAACTGTTGCAGGGCTTCCACCAGCAAAATACATGATATGTTCGAGTTGCTCCACCTGAATGGGTTGGAGCTTATCGGATTGTTTTAAAAATTCTTGAGCAAGGTTGATGTTTGCTGCGCTTCCTTGAAAATCGGCCAAGGCTTGAGACGCTTTTTGTGCCAATTCGCCTGACGTTTTATCGCCTTCGACAATACGCGTCATCAATTTCCATTGCGCTTCATTTGCCGCAATGTTGAGTGTTTTATATTGTTCGTTATAAGCGCGAAGAAACGAGTCAACACGCACACCGAGTTTGTTTTTATTGACACCCGCATGGCGGTTGCAGTTTGGCAAAGCAAACATTAGAACACCAACAAGGGCAAGGAAAAATAATTTTGTTTTCATGAAAAAGGAACGTTGAAAAATGTGCACAAATCTCAGAAAAGATTTTCAATCTGAGTTCATGCCAATGATGTAAAACGAATTGCTGTGTTAGTCTTAATGCGTGATGACGATGCGCCCGCGCTGCGAAATGCCCGCCCGCGTTACCAATGCCGTTACATACACACCCGACGGAATTGCAGAAACATCAATCTGCTGTTGCATACGCGTTACAGGAGTACGAAGCACTTCGCGACCTGTCAGGTCATACAAAACAAACGCTGTTGCATCCTGCCATGAAGAGGTAGAAAGATCGAGCGTAAGCATACCATTGGCCGGATTTGGATAAACCGTTAACGCATTTGATGGCATCGCATTTTCTGCACCCGTTGATACATTGTTGTCGCCATAAAAAATGGTCATGCCGCCCGAATAATTTCCAATCACCACATCAAACATACCATCGTTGTTGATGTCTTTGACCGATGGCGCAAGTCGCCCGCCTTCAAACGTGCTGATGTACATCGAATCAATCAGGGTGAATTGACCATTTAAATTATTGTCGATGTTTCCGTATTTGTAAATAAATCCACGTTCAGAACCGACTAACATGCGGTACTGGTTATTTTCTTCATACACACAAGGCGTACTGTAGCCAGAAAAACTATAAGGATCACGCACATCTACACCACCAAGAAAACTAACAGCCGCAGCAAAACTTGCATTCGTAGCCGTTCCCGTGTTTTGATGGTACCAAAGTTTTCCATTTTGATCGCCCAGCAAAATATCGAGCAAACCGTCGCGATTGAGGTCGATCAATTGCGGTGCGGCAAAATTTCCATTGTCGATGCCCTGATAAAAACTTTGTGCTAAAACAAAATTATCTGCTGGGCCAGGGTCTTTTCTGAATAAATGCAAACGCCCATCAAACGTACCAATGAGCATGTCCTTATCGCCATCGCCATCGATGTCGCCAAATGTTGGTGCGAGACAAAGTAAGTTGAGGTTATTGGCATAGATATTTGCAAAATCGTTTGTAATCAATGTGTAAGAAGGCGTATTCGTTGATCCCGTATTGCGGTACAATGCAATTTTGGAAGGATACATGCCTGATTGTGTGTGGTAGCCATAATTACCCACTAGCAAGTCTGTGCGCCCGTCGTTATCGTAATCAAAGAACGTTGGGTAGCAACCTTCGCCCAATTCAATCATGCCATCTTGCATGAAATCATTTTGCATGAAATCAACACGTAGTGTATTGGTTGTTTGAATGTTTTTGTAGTAATAATTGCTGTGGTGATTTTCAGATGTGTTTTCTGCATTGGGAGAAAAAATCAAATCGTCTGCACCATCATTATTAACATCCAAGCGATACGGACAAGGGAAAATGGTCATTGAAACAGGCAAATCGTAATTGGGGTATTGTGCATCAACCGAATCCATTTGTGCCAACAAGTTTGTTCCACCATTGTGTAAAAAAGTCATGGCAGCATTGGATAAATCGCCAATTAAAACTTCCTGATCATTGTCGCCATCGGTGTTTAAACATTCCATGCAGGAGCCAGCATGAGCCGCATCGCTGAGGTTAGGATCGATAAATCCACCCATGCGCACTGTTGAATAATCTGTTTGGTTTGGATCTGGCGGAGCAATTGGAATTGCAGGGCAAGTGGTGTTGAGTGTAATGCTCGCATTGAGCGAATTTTCCTGAAATTTTCCCCAGCACCGATCTTCCCAGCGGAAGTTTAAACTGTCGCAGTTTCCATAAACTTCCTTACTCATGTTGCGGTGATATTCCACTTCGGTACTTGCTTGCCCGAATGTGAGAATATCGAGGTCGCCATCGCCATCTAAATCGCGCACCACAGGAATATCGACACGGCTGATCGGGATATTGCTCATAAAATGTGTGCTGTTAGGCGAACGATCGGAATGCAATAAAAAAACGACCAGTTGAAACTGTAATCCATTCTGAATGGTGGAAATATTTTTATAGACAGCCGCACCGCCTATTGAATAGGTGAAAATATCGGCCATGCCATCGCAATTGTAATCGCGTAAAATTGCCCAGTCGTGCAATTCGGGAAAACGCGAAATGTATTCGGGTGCCGAATGGTAATCGACCTGATTGGCTGTTCCGCCATTGAGGTAGGTGGTGATTTTATAACCCGTACGGTCGAACGAAAAAAGATCGTCGGTACCGTCCATGTCTAAGTCAATGGCCGAGAATTGGCAGAAATTCATGCCGCCCGCCCACGGATTGATAAGTTGGTTGTTGTTGGCGAAAACAGGAATGCTATCAGCGCGGATAAAAGCGGTTGGTTGTGCCCAAAGGTTGTTCGTAAGAACGAGTGCTAGGCAGAACAATAGAAAGGAGCGAAGTTTCATGCGGAGTAGAACTTAAAAAAAAACGGGGATACGCTTCAAAGATACTGAAAACGTTCGGATTGGAACACGTTTTGAAAACCAAACCAAGTGGAATCGAGTCTTACATATTTTAGGGTAGATTTTGATACAAAAACAAATGCGTTTGACAAATGAGGTTTTTTTCTATATTTGCAGCCTCATTTTGGAAAGGTGTCGCCTGTCCGTAACGTTCGGCGGGGCGCTTTTTCATCTAAACTATTATGCATCCCAAATATGCAACACATTAAAGGTGCAATCCGCTGGTTCGCTATCCTCATGGCGGTTTGCTGCGTGTTTTATCTCTCGTTTACGTGGGCAACCAACCGTACAGAGAAAAAAGCTCATGCTTTCGCTCAGTCTTTCGCGTCGAGCCAACAGATTACCGACATGGTCAATCAACGTGCCGGAACAAACAACTTCAAGAAATCCGAAATTATTGATTCGGTTGTAGCCGCTCGTGAGCGTTACTACCTCGATTCAATCGGAACTTTGAAAAACCATTACCTCTGGTACACGTACTCGGAGTGTAAAGAAAAAGAGCTGAATTTAGGTCTCGACTTAAAAGGCGGTATGAACGTAACCCTCGAAGTAGGTGTATATGATATCGTTAAGTCGCTTTCAGGAAACAGTACGGCTCCAGATTTTCAACAAGCCATGACTGCTGCGGCTAGCGATCTGAAAGCTGGCAAAGGCAATGATTTCGTTACCTTATTTGGCGATAACTATAAAAAAGTAAATCCAAATGGTCGTTTGTCGAGTTTGTTTGCTGCAACCTTGAAAGAGCGTGGCATTACATTTTCTTCAACAGACGATCAGGTTTTGAAGGCCATCCGCGAAGAATCTGCTTCTGCTGTTGACCGTGCAAAACTCGTTCTCGAAACACGTATCAATAAGTTTGGTGTGGCGCAACCCAATATCCAGAAACTCGAAGGTACAGGCCGTATTTTGGTCGAACTTCCGGGTGTAAAGGATAAAGATCGTGTGCGCAAACTCCTTCAAGGTTCTGCCAATTTGGAGTTCTGGGAAACCTACAACTTCATGGAGATTCAGAACCAAATTGGTGCAGCCAACGAAAAACTGAAGATTGTTCTCGGTTTGAAAGACAGCACGGCTGCTGATACGAATTTCATTAAGCCAGATTATACTGCTGCCAAATCAAAAATTGATTCTGCGAAAGTCGATTCGCTTGTTAAGAAAACAAACGATAGCATTCGTCTTGCCGATAGCGTAAAAGCGGCGCAAGACACCACGAAGAAAAATGAGCGTCAGCCACTTCCTGAGTTGATGGCGTTTAACCAAAATCCTGAAGCCAACAAAGCCTTGATTGCTTATGCCGCAGTAAAAGACACGGCAAAAATCAATGGTTATTTACGCATGCCGGGCATTGCCGAATTGTTTCCGCGCGATTTGAAGTTTGCTTGGACGATTGAGGATAAAAAGAATCCAAACGTCATTCAATTGGTTGCGTTGAAAGAATCGAAGCGTGGCGGCCCTGCGATGCAAGGCGACGTGATCACCAATTCGCGCAAGCAATTCGACCAAATGCAAGGTGGTAGCCCTGAGATTTCAATGACCATGAATTCTTCTGGTTCAAAAGACTGGGCGCGCATCACCCGCGAAAACACAGGTCGTTGCATTGCGATTGTTCTGGATGGAAACGTTTATTCTTATCCAAATGTAAACGGCGAAATCACAGGTGGTCAATCGAGCATTACTGGAAGTTTCACCATTCAAGAAGCAGATGACTTAGTAAACGTACTCAACACGGGTAAACTTCCTGCGCCTGCACGCATTGTGGAAGAAGTTGTTGTAGGTGCAACACTTGGAGCAGATGCTGTAAAGGCAGGTGTTCTTTCGTTCTTGGTGGCTTTGATTGTGGTCTTGATCTACATGGCATTTTACTACAACAAAGGCGGATTGGTTGCTGACGTTGCCTTGTTTGTAAACGTATTCTTTGTGATGGGTATTCTTACCTCACTTGGTGCGGTGCTTACGCTTCCCGGTATTGCTGGTATTGTTCTGACGATTGCGCTTTCGGTGGATGCGAACATCCTGATCTTTGAACGTATTCGCGAGGAATTGCGCGAGGGCAAAGGCATTGCGTTGGCTATTGCTGATGGTTACAAACATGCGATGTCTTCAATTCTTGACTCGAACTTAACGACACTCATTCTCGGTATCATTTTGTATGCGTTTGGAACAGGCCCAGTTCAGGGCTTTGCTACCACGCTCATCATCGGTATTTTGAGTTCAATGTTCTGTGCTATTTTCATCACCCGTCTGATTTTTGATTGGATGTTGAAGCGTGAGATGGACATTAAATTCTCGACTGGTGCAACTGAAAATGTATTGCGCAATACCAAGTTTGACTTTGTCAGTCGTCGTAAAATGTTCTATGCATTTTCTGCTGCGATCATTGTATTGGGTGTTGTGTTCTTCTTCAAGAACAACGGATTTAAGAAAGGTGTTGATTTTAGTGGTGGCCGTTCATTCACGGTTCGCTTTGAGAATAAAATCGATGCAGAAGTTGCCCGTAAAGCACTCGCTACATCTTTTGGGGTTGCGCCTGAAGTAAAAACTGCTGGTGGCGAAAACCAATTGAAGATTACAACAAACTACCGTTATGATGATGCAACACTTGAGGCTACTGCTGATGTAGATAAGCGTCTTGCTGATGGTTTGAAAACAGCTTCAAACGGTAGCGGTTATGAAATCGTAAGTTCGGTAGTTGTAGGGCCTTCTATCGCAAACGAGGTTGTTAACAAATCATTCCTTGTTGTAATTGTGTCTTGTATCTTGATGTTCTTGTTCATTCTCTTCCGCTTCCGCAAATGGCAGTATGGCCTTGGTGCGGTGGCAGCGCTTGTACACGACGTATTGATTGTATTGTCTTGCTACACCATTTTTGCCAACATCATGCCTTTCCCGCTCGAAATCGATCAGCACTTCATTGCGGCGATTCTGACAGTAATGGGTTACTCAATGACGGATACCGTCGTTGTATTTGACCGTTTGCGTGAGTTCTTGTCGATGAAAGGAAAAGACGTTTCTGGCGAAGAGCAAAAAGGCGTGATCAACTATGCGTTGAACAGTACACTCTCTCGTACCATCAATACCTCGATGATTACCTTCTTCGTACTCTTGGCGATCTTTATCTTCGGTGGCGAAACCATCCGCGGATTCTCGTTCGCCTTGTTGATTGGTATCGTTATCGGTACATACTCTTCACTCTGTATTGCTACCCCGATCGTAATTGACTTCGATCGCCGTAAAGCTACTGACGCGAAGTAATTCAACCAGTTTTTATAGAAAACGTCCCGCACAGAAAATGTAGCGGGACGTTTTCTTTTTAAGAGCCTGTTTAAATTTTATCCTTTGAGTTTGTTATGCATCTTTTTGCACCATACTTCGTTACGTTTTTTGACCGTAGGCGCGCTGCTATGGCCTTCAAAACGCGCCTCGTCTGGTACAAAAAGCCATCATAACAATTCTCAAAAACAAATTTTAAACAGGCTCTAATACAATGGCCGCCGAAACTGTTTACCTTTGTAGTCTCAATTCAGGCCAATGTTGTTAGCAGGATTATCACTTTTTTTAAATCTCGGAGCGGGTGAAATTTTCATCATCGTATTGGTGATCGTGATGTTGTTTGGTGCCGATAAATTGCCAGAAATTACGCGTACGCTTGGACGAAGCATGCGCGAGATGAAAAATGCGGCGGGTGAAATTCAACGCGAGCTTGAAACAAGCGCGGCAGAAGTACAACGCGAGATGAATATCCAAGAACACATCGAAGAATTGAAAACGGCTACCGATCGTATGGTGAATGATGTGGAAGAAGGTATTCACGCCGAATCAACAACGCTTCCAACGGATGAAACCGATACCGCAATTGAATCAACAAATGAATCGGTTGAGCCAAACACAGAAAAAATAGCAGAAGAGATCAAACTACCCACACCGAATCCCGATACAGAAGACCCACTCGTGCCGCCCGATGCGATCATGCGGAATTGATGTTTTGAAAAAGAAAAGACATAAAAAATCCATCTGTTTTACGGATGGATTTTTTGTTTTTTTAATGTGGTCCGATTTCGTAGTCGATCAGTGTCAGTATTTTAACAAAGCCAAGTGTATCATTGGGGAAATCATGTGTACTCTCAATCAATCCAACATCAGGAGCATAGTAATCGATCCAGATTTTTACTGGAGATTGGTAGTTATGATAGCTTGATTGTACTTTCACTACATTGGTATATAAAACAGAATTAACGGATAGACTCAGCGATGGAGTAAAGTCGTATTGCCAATAAATAACGGGTGGTCCACTCCGGTATCCATATTCTTCAACAATATACGTTGTGCCTAGCGTTTCCATAAATATGGTTTGCAAATTGGCGTAAATTCCATCTGGGATTACCTTTTGATAGCCGAGAAATAACTCCCCTTCGTACACGGGCGAAATAACCGCGTAATGATAATCATGATCGCCCTCTCGGGTAATAAGTTCATGCCGCATATAGCTAGAAGAACTTCGTTTTACAACGGTATCGCCTGAACGGTCAACGTACTTCCACCAAGAATTAGGGTAATAAGGCATATAGCGTCCTGGGAAAGCAGTATCGGCGTTTTCAAAATCAGGATAGACATCCGTGCTTTCTTTTTTGCAAGAAACAAATAACAGCGATGAAACAAGGCTGCCAAAAATTAGAGGGAGTAGCTTAGAAAAATGCATAAGTTGGTATGTCTATAATAATATGTGCTGTATTCCGGACTATACGGTACAACATCTTCATTTTTGATTCTATACCCAGATAGAGCATACAGAAGGCTTACGCCAGTAGTCCAGTTTTTTTTCCAATGAAAACGAGGCTCGATACCGATTTGAAAATTATAAGACCCGTTGGCGGAAAGCCTGGTCTTGCTTACGCTGTCAGTAACAAAATCTTCTAAATAGGATCTAACAGCAAATAATCCGCCAATACCAAGCCTAGTAACGAATTCAAATTTTTGATTTTTAATAACAGCAAAACCGCAATTGATTGTTAGTGCCTGAAATGAAATCCTTTTATATTCATCTGCATAAATAGTATAGGGTAAATGGGTTGGTGTTTTTATGCCTTTGAAATAATAATCTGTGCGGTAATTTCTCCACTCCACAAAAGTCGAAAAACGATTTGGAAATTGAGCGCCAGCAGAAATGCTAGCTTGAAAAAAAGCATCTGGAAAATCTTTAGGCGAAAGATATTTGGGCGCTTCCAAAGAGTTATTAGTCTTAGACATTCCCGCATCAATGCGCAAAAAAAATCTTTTTGTTGAATCGCGCTGCGCCACCGCGTCAAACGACAGCAAAAGCAAGAAAAATAAAATAATGTGGGTTAATTTCATTATTGAAAGATAAGCAATTATCTAAAAATAGAGAATTTAGCCAAAACGCTTTTGGGATCGTCCCCCCCCCTAAAAATACCCCCTGTTCAAAAAAAAGTATGATTTTTTGAGATTGACCCCCTCAAAAACGATACCTTTGCCCCGAAAATTTTAAAAAAAACTCAAAACCATGTCATCCATCCGCTTCAAAGCTCTTGAAGAAACCCTCAATCGCAAACCGATTCAGGTCGAAACACCCGCGGGAGGTGTTGTCGCTTATTTTGGTGAAAATGTATTTGGTCGCGACGCGATGCGTCAGTTTCTGACCGAAGATGCCTACAACAGTGTGATGGCGGCCATCGAAAAAAGTGAGCGGATTGATCGTAAAATGGCTGATCAGATTGCTTCGGGCATGAAAGCTTGGGCCGTTTCAAAAGGTGCTTCGCATTATACCCATTGGTTTCAGCCGTTGACTGGCGCAACTGCCGAGAAACACGATGCGTTTTTTGAACCCATTGACGGCGGCAAAGCAATTGAACGTTTTGCTGGATCGATGTTGGTGCAACAAGAGCCTGATGCTTCAAGTTTTCCAAATGGCGGCATTCGCAATACATTTGAGGCACGTGGCTATACGGCATGGGATTCTTCATCGCCAGCGTTTATTATTGGCGATACACTTTGCATCCCAACCATTTTTGTTTCCTACACAGGCGAAGCACTCGATTACAAAACACCATTGATTCGCGCTTTGCATGCTTTGGACAAAGCGGCTGTTGATGTGTGCCAGTATTTTGATAAAAATGTAACCAAGGTTATTGCTACGCTTGGTTGGGAACAAGAATATTTTTTGGTTGATGAGGCTTTGCACAATGCCCGTCCAGATTTGGCACACACAGGCCGTTCGCTTTTTGGTGCTTCGCCTGCTAAAGGGCAACAATTGGAAGATCATTATTTTGGATCGATTCCTGATCGTATTACGCAGTTTATGCGCGATTTGGAAATCGAATCGCATAAGCTCGGCATTCCGATCAAAACACGGCATAACGAAGTAGCTCCAAATCAATTTGAATGCGCTCCAGTTTTTGAGGAAATTAATATTGCGGTGGACCACAATCAATTGTTGATGGACATCATGGAGAAAGTTTCGCGTCGTCACAATTTCCGCGTGTTATTGCATGAAAAACCATTTGCCGGAGTAAACGGCAGTGGGAAGCACAACAACTGGTCGTTGGCAACCAACACAGGAAAAAATTTATTGAGTCCGGGCAAAACACCGAAAACCAATTTGATGTTTTTGACCTTTTTCGTCAATTCAATTAAAGCATTTCATGACAATGCCGATTTGTTGCGGGCAGCCATTGCGAGCGCGGGCAACGATCACCGCTTGGGCGCAAACGAAGCACCTCCGGCCATCATGTCTGTTTTTCTTGGCACACAACTTTCGGCTATTCTCGATGAAGTAGAAGAGAAAGTGAAGTCAGGAAAAATGACGACAGACGAAAAAACGGCGTTGAAATTAAACGTGGGTAAAATTCCTGATATTTTGCTCGATAATACAGATCGCAACCGCACATCGCCATTTGCGTTTACGGGAAATAAGTTTGAGTTCCGCGCTGTTGGTTCTTCGGCCAATTGCTCTGGATCGATGACTGTGCTGAATACTGTTATGACCGATCAACTCATCCAATTCAAAAAAGATGTTGATGCGTTAATTGCAAAAGGAAAAGAAAAAGACGAAGCTATTTTCCAAGTGTTGCGTAATTACATTGTTGCCTCTAAGCGCATTCGTTTTGAAGGCAATGGTTACGGCGAAGAATGGGTGAAGGAAGCGAAAAAACGCGGGTTGAATAATTTCAAAACAACACCCGAAGCACTCGAAGCGTATATGCGCAAAGAGTTTGTCGAGATGTTTGTACGCCACAACGTATTGAGTGAGCGCGAGCAGCATGCGCGTTATGAGATTTGCTTGGAAATGTATGTGAAAAAAATTCAAATCGAAGCACGTGTGATGGGTGATATGGCGATCAGTCATATTTTACCAACAGCATTGGCATATCAAAATACGTTGATTAAAAACGTACAAGGTTTGAAGGATGTGTTGGGCGCTGTAGCGGTGAAGAAAGCAGGTGCTTCGCAAATTGAAATGATCACAGAAATTTCTGAACGCATCAATGCCATCAAACAAAATGTTGATGCGATGATTGAAGCGCGCAAGAAAGCAAACAACATCGAAGATATGAAGAAGAAAGCCGATGCGTATTGCAATAAAGTAAAACCATATTTCGATGTGATTCGCGATCACGTGGACAAGCTCGAAGCCCTGGTGGACGACGAGTTGTGGCCGTTGCCAAAATATCGTGAGCTAATGTTTACGAAGTAATTGGTTTTAAAAGAGCGATCATTTTTTGATCGCTCTTTTTTTGTGAAAATATTTAACATTATATTTTGGGCTTTAGCCGATAGGTAATGCCGAGGCTATAGTAATCACCAATTTCGATGGTTCGGAAATAGCCGCCGTTTGAACCTTGCTCTGAAGGAGCAATAATCAAACTAGGGCCAACTCCCGCAGAAGCACTCAGATACCATTTGGAATGAAGTTTAACATCAAAACCAATACCTAAGATGTTTTCAAACGCCCAAATTGATTTTTTATAAATGTAATACGATGATTCGATCACATGAATAGTTTGTGGGTTGGGCTGATAAACTACAGTTGTGTCAACATACTGACTGAGTGTTCGGGTGGGCGCATGCGTGGCCTGAAATCTATAAAAGAAATACGGCTCAAGTGCAGATTCAGGTAAATTGATTTTTCGTCGAATACCAGCATGTATGCCAATGGCTTGATACGCTTTTACGGCATAAAAACGATGTCGAAATGCAAAATCCAGATTATCATAAACAGGCCGATTGATAAGATAATTCAAGCCACTAGAGAAGCTGAATTTATCGGAATATTGCCTTGTAAATGTGATGCCGAAATTTAAGCCAACATGCGAATAGCTCGTTTGCACTAAAAGGTCTGTGTTTTTTTGTCCGAAGCTAATGCTTGGCAAAAAAATCAGAAGTGTGAAGAGTCTTTTCATGGCTAATTTGTTCGTTTAAATTCGCAATACATTTTGCTTCCACCAGCTGCAGCAATATAATTTACAGCAGGCATAAATGTTGTGAGATTGTATGTGCAAACATGCTGTAGATACCATTCATTTGGGTATCGCATTCTGCACCAATGTGTTTTTTGATTGAAAAAAATGACAGCAGAGTCTGCGCAAAAGCTAGTTTTCTTAGCCGTTGTGTACCAGTCCTTTTCAAAAGTTGTAATGTATGCGTAAGGATAGGTTGACGTGTTTGCAGTTGAAAGGATTTGGCTAAAGAGTGTTACATAATTTGCACTAGGATAAATAGTTGTACTGTTATTGACATCATTAGGACTAATGTTTGCTATTTTATCTTGATGCTCGCCAAATGGAAATCCAACGCCTCCTCCTGATAACCAATTGTATTGATCGTGCATGGTAATTACAAAATAAAGATCCGATTTATTATTAGCTCCATTCTCATAACGATGCCCAGACTTAATTTGATAAGCATGCCAAATATAATTCGATGAAGCTGGTAACGCCTGTTCGTCAGGTATGTCGCTATACTCGATCGCGTCAGACGTATAATCTACATAATCTGTTCCATTATTGACAATGATGATTGGTGTTGTTGCGTTGGTGGCCACAGATTCACTAATTGCGGTATCACACACTTGATTTTCTGAATTAATGAAAAGACCAAGAATACGATCATCGTCATCAATCTCTGCTCCTACGCAAATAATTGGTCTCGTATTCCAGTTGGCCGTTTGTAGATTGAGTATGGTAAGATTTGGAAAGTAGTCAATGCTTTGGCGAATCATTTCGGCATCAAAATGAATCATGCAATTGTGTGTCGCTGTTTTAGGTTCAACTTCACACATGTCAACTAAATAAGCATTCAGAAGCGATTCGAATCGGCTATCGCTTGCAACTAGGCTTGTGTATTTAACTTCGTTGTTTGGCGAATTCATACATTCGGTTTTGACAATATTCATCAGGAATTGATTGTCGGAAAAAGTGCTTATCCCATTGGCAAATAAAAAGAGAATATCGTTGATGTGTTCGTCTTCTGCGTCGTCAGGGTTTTCGAGTTTTTGATGTAAACGTTGTAAGGATTGATCGTCCATGATCGGTTTGGTCGATTGAGTTGCTGATTCCTTTGCACAGGAAGTAAAGAGTGAGATTGCGCTTGTTCCGATAAACAGTAGCATGAAGCGTTTCATGTTTGTAGGGTCTTAAAATTAATAATTTTATTCGATAATTTAGTTATTTAACGCTAATCTTTGAAATTATGTTTCATAGATTACAATTAAAAATATTGTTATTTTATGCTTTTGCTAACTGTATTCTGTTTTTTTGAATGTCTTATGGCTTGTTTTCTATTAAAAATAGATCAATGTATATGCTAATAAAAATATATTAATGAATGACTTTTGTAAAATCAATAGAATATAGGCGGAACTAAATTATTTTTCAGACGCGCTGTTACTTTTTTCGCGTTATACATTATAGATATGTAAACGATGCAACTCAGGTCTGTTCGCATCACACCACTACACATGTTGCTTTGCAGCATGGATGTTACACCCTTATTCGAAATACGATGAAACGAAAAATAGCTCTTGGGCTAGCGCTATTGCTATGCCTATGCCTCAACGCTGTTCAAAAAATAACACAGCGCGCAGATTATGCATTCGAGATGAAACAATATTATCTCGCCATTACAGAATACAAAAACGCCCTTCCGAAAGAGCGAAACAAAGCTGAGAAAGCGCGCATTCAATTCATGCTCGGCGAAAGCTACCGGATGCAAGGCAACTGGAAAGAGGCCTTGCCGTGGTACGAAAAAGCACGCAAAGGAAAATATCCTGACGATAAAGTTGTTTTAAACATTGCCGATGCGTTGCGTTTTCAGGGAAAATATGCCGAAGCGTTAAAAGAATACGAAATCTATACACAGCTTGTACCATCTAGTCCTGATGGACCGAAAGGTGTTTTGGCGTGTACATTGGCCTCGCGGTGGTTGCAAGATTCGACCAATCGCTGGCGTATTGAAAATGAATCGCAATTGAATACAAAGGAGCATGATTTCTCGCCCACGTATTCGGATAAAAAACACCAGACATTAATTTTTACATCGAAACGTGCTGGACAAACGGGAAGCAAAGTCGATCCGATTTCGGGTGAATTGTACAGTGATTTATTTGAAGCGCGTGTAGATAAGAATGGAAAATGGAGTACGCCGCAAACTGTTCAAGGAACGCTAAATGAGGCCAATTACAATGAAGGCGCAAGTTGTGTAACGAAGAAAGGCGATCATATTTATTTTACGCAATGCGGACAGGTGAAAAATCGGGAAGTAACGTGTAAAATTTTCATGGCCACGAAAAAAGGCAATGCTTGGGATAATCCAACCTTGATTGATTTTGGAATGGATGCGACTACGTTGGATAGTTTTAATTTCCGCCATCCGACAGTGAGTGCTGATGAAAGCGTAATGATTTTTTCTTCGGATATGCGCGGGACAACGGGCGGAGAAAAATCGGATTTGTGGATTTCGTATTACGATAAACGAACCAAGAAATGGAGCAAGCCACAAAACATGGGTGCGGGAATCAATACCGCAGGACGCGAAGGCTTTCCGGTTTTGCGTGAAGATGGAACGCTTTATTTTTCTTCAGATGGGCATGTGGGCATGGGTGGATTGGATTTGTTTGTGGCGCAGAAAAAAACGGCAAATGCTTGGTCGTGGAATGCGCCTGAGAATATGAAGATGCCATTTAATTCGCCAGCAGATGATTTTGGAATTGCATTCGACGGGTTGAAAGATCGTGGCTATTTAACCTCAAACCGGAATGGAACAAAAGGTGGCGATGATATTTGGCGTTTTTATAAAATTCCTTGCACGCTACAAATTCAGGGTGTTGTGAGAAATTGCGAAAATCAAAATCCGGTTGCGAATGCAATTGTAGAAGTTGTAGGCTCGGTTAGTGGGCGGCATTATGTGCGTACGGACAAAAGCGGTTTTTATTCCTATAAATTAGCGGAAGACGAAGCATACGTTGTCAATGTATTGAGCGATAGCTTAACCAAAATTGCGAGTGGAAGTGAGTTTTTCAATTTATCGGATAAGGATAAAATGAAACTGAGTACGCTGGGCGAATGCGGTAAAAATTTCAATGCTGATTTTTGCATCAAGCCCGTCAACCCAGTAGAAATAGTTTTTCCGGCGGTTTTGTACGATGTTGGAAAATGGAGTTTGCGTCCAGAATCAAAAGACTCGCTCAATTATTTGTATCAGATTTTGATTGATAATCCAACCTTGGTCATCGAAATTGGATCACATACAGATAGCCGTGCGTCAAATGCGTCGAATGATACGCTTTCACAACGCCGCGCGCAGGCTTGCGTCGATTATTTGGTCAAGGAAAAAGGCATTGCACCGGAACGTTTGGTGGCAAAAGGCTACGGCGAAAATCGTCCGTTGAAATTGAGCGACGGGCGTGTATTGACGGAAAAATACATCCGCAGTCTTCCAGCAAAAGAACAAGAAGCCTATTATCAATTAAATCGAAGAACCGTATTTCGTGTCATCAACTGGAATTATGTAGATCCGAAAAATCCAAATTTAAAGCGTGGTGTTCCGATCAAAGTGCGCGAAAATTTCTTCGATGAAACTGGTGAATCGGAAGAGGAAGACGAAAAAACGGACGAAAAGGGCGAAACGGAGAAAAAAGAAAATATGCCAGTTCAACCGCGTTTGTAAGCTAGCAAACGGATTTTTTAAACCCATTTTAACAAGTATAATCATTTGAATTTCAGGAGATAACGCCCCGATTTAACATTGGGGCGTATCTTTTTTGATGTAGTTCGTTATAGGTTGTGCTAGCATGAGGTCAGGAAAATAAATCTTCAATTTTTTTGGACTTATCCTGATTTGATTATCTTAGCAGCCACATCTAAAATTGAAACAAACCTTCTGCACCCTATGAAATTGTACAAGGTACTCTCTGCAGTCATCGTTTTCCTCCTTGCATTTACTATTAATGCAAGCGCACAGAAAAACTTTATTCGCGACGCTGATGCCTCTTTTGAAGCACAGCAGTACTACAACTCGGCCGAGCTCTATAAAAAGGGCATCTCGAAAATTAAGAACAAGCAAGAGAAGGCACGTATCACCTTCCAAATCGCGGAATGCTACCGCATGATGAACGATTGGAAGCAAGCCGAAAGCTGGTATGCCAAAGCCATCAAGCAAAAGCATGCTGACGATAAAATGTATCTTTATTACGCAGAGGCTAAAAAAATCAACAAAAAATACGACGAAGCGGTTACTGCGTTCAACGACTATAAAAGTCGTGTTCCGTCTGACCCTGCTGGCGAAAACGGCGTAAAGTCAAGCGAACTCGCTCAGAAATGGGTGGACAGCCCAACCCGTTGGAAAGTTGAAAACGTAGCACAGATCAACTCGAAAGACTACGATTTCTCACCAACTTACGGCGATAAAAAACACCAAACACTGGTTTTCACTTCAAAGCGTGAAGGTCAGACAGGAAACAAAATCGACCCTGTTTCTGGAACGATGTACTCTGATTTGTTTGAGTCGAAAGTCGATAAAAACGGAAAATGGAGCACACCATCTACCATTCAAGGCGATGTAAACAGCGGCATTTCTAACGAAGGTGCAAGTTGTGTAAATAAGAAAGCAGATAAAATCTATTTCACCCGTTGCGATCAACAAAAGAAAAAATGGATTACCTGCAAAATATATACAGCTCCTAAAAAAGGTAATGCTTGGGGCGAACCAGAAATGATTGATTTTGGTTTGGATGCTGCAATGTTGGATAGCTTCAACTTCCGTCACCCAACCGTTAGTGCTGATGACCAAGTCATGGTATTCTCTTCAGACATGACCGGAACAACTGGAGGTTTGAAATCAGACCTTTGGATGTCAACATTTGATAAGAAATCGAAAAAATGGGGTAAGCCCGTTAATTTGGGTATGGCAATCAATACTGGTGGCCGCGAAGGTTTCCCGTATATTTCTGAAGACGGTGATTTGTACTATTCTTCTGATGGATTACTCGGAATGGGCGGCCTCGATATTTTCAAAGCCAAGAAAAATGCTGGAACAGAATGGAAATGGGGAACTCCAGAAAATATGCGTTACCCAATCAATTCGCCTGGTGATGATTTTGGTATCGTGTTCGATGGAAAAAAAGAACGTGGCTACCTTACATCAAACCGCGAAGGCACAAAAGGTGCTGATGACATTTGGTCTTTCTACTTGCCACCACTGGAATTCAACCTTGAAGGAGAAGTAACCGACTGCAAATATGGTCAGT